>CBFGNI010000036.1:0-17498 GCA_965650105.1 uncultured bacterium
AAGAATGGGTAAACCAGTTGGTTGACTGGCAACTTTAGTTATATTTGTTGTACTGAATTCGTAGCTCAGTTGGTAGAGCAGCTGACTCTTAATCAGCGGGTCTAGGGTTCGAGTCCCTACGAGTTCACAGAATTATATTTATATAAAGCCATTGAAAATTCAGTGGCTTTTGTTTTGCCTGCAATTTTTCGGTTTTTACAACTAGAGAAATTCGCTGGTACTTCATTAAATAAAACAAAATTTGGAAAGCAGAGTAAGCGATTAGTAATAATATTTATATGAACGTACAGGAACAAATTAAAAACTACATTGACAGCCAGCCTGAACCAAAACGTAATGACATGCAAGAGCTGCACCTGCATATACTTAAAGTATTGCCGAGATGTAAATTATGGTTCTTAGATGGTAAAGACAGCGATGGCAAAACTGTCAGCAATCCTAACATAGGGTACGGATCTTACACAATAAAATATGCCGATGGAACAACCCGGGAGTTTTATCAAATTGGTATGAGCGCAAACACAACCGGCATTTCCGTCTATATCCTTGGCATAGAAGACAAAAAATACTTAGCACAAACATTTGGCGAAAAAATAGGTAAAGCAAGCGTTACAGGGTATTGTATAAAGTTCAAAAAGCTAAAAGATATAAACCTTACAGTACTTGAAGAGGCAATACGGTATGGCGTTGAGGCTCAGAATGAAAGTTTGAGCTGATGATTAGGGGCAATTTCTATTTATAAAACAATTTTATTCTTAAACCACCCTTAACATTTCAGATACTAACTTTGGCGCATTGTACCCGGATATCAAATATTCTAATGCCCAATATCCCTCAACCTTCAGGGCGGTTATAGTTTGGGCTTTTTTTGTGCTGGCTTTAATTACCTGCCCGCTAAAAAAAGCAATAAAAGCCTATCAAAACATACCGCCTGTTAGCCAATCATATTCCGGCCTATACCATAATTGTGTACATCAACAATCGGATAATACGCAGCTTGCCGTAAGAGTTCAAGTCTCTGACCTAATGCCACAGTTGGTGAGCACTGCACTTATCCATAGCTGGCAAATAGTTGATAAGAGGCAACTTCATTTCTCCCGCTTTCTTTCAGCTACCCTATGTGACGAGTTCCCGCTTTTTTTGCGATACAGGAAAATACTTGTCTGATACTCTGTTTGTTTTTATAGCAATCTGAAAGCGGTTATGTGCATTGCCATGTAACACGCATGCTTTAATCTTTTCAATAACAAACATGAAGTACAACAAAGATAACTTTGCCGGCCAGTCTTATGACCTGGCTGCTATGTTTACGTTAGCCTTGCGATTGGTTACAGGCTGGACGTATTTCTCCGCATTCTGGCGCAGGCTGGTATTAGCTAACAAATTAGACCCCGATGCTGCGGGATATATTGGCGAAAAGTTTAACCATTTTTTGCCTAACGCATTACTTATAAAGCCCGGAATAGAATACCTGGTATCACACGAGCAGGCTCTTTGGTGGTTTATGCTTGCATTTACCATAGTTGAGGCTGTTGTTGGCCTGCTATTCATGCTCGGCATATTCACCCGCCTCATGAGTATCGGAGTGATCGGATTGGCCTTAGGAATTTTGTTAGGCGCAGGCTGGCTCGGCACCACTTGTCTTGATGAGTGGCAAATAGGTGTGCTGGGTATTGCTGCGGGATTTACAATATTCCTCTCCGGTGGCGGAAGGTTCGCGCTCGATTATTATATAGGCATACGACCAATGACTGAGAAGCGGAGTGCACTATTCTCCAAAATTGGTTCCGGTGACTTGAAATGGGGAAATAGCGCCCTGAAAAAAGTAACGATAACAGGTGCAGCCTTTATCTTTTTACTCACGCTGGCTACCAACCAATACTTTCATGGAGGTGTGTGGGGCAAACTACATAATCTTTCGGTGCGCCCTCATATCACAATCACCAATGCAACCATTCAAAATGATCAATTGGCTTTTACAGTGTTCCGGGATCAGGGTGCAGATGTGTATGGCTCGTTTCTAATTGCTGTACGCTTGAAAAATAAGGATGGCACTATAGTGATGGAAAGAGGCGCTGAAGATTTAGCGGCAATGGCGCCACAACAAATTGCGAATAGCTATGTCGCTAAAGTGAAAGCGGGCAAATACAGCCTTGTTATTCCCCTGGGCGCTAAAGCATTACTTCGTTTTAACGATCCCCAATTATCCCAACTACCCAAAGGCGTTTACAAAGTAGAATTAACAGATATAAGCGGCGCTCAATGGGAACAAATACTGACTAACTAAAACACAAATATTAACTAATAAAAAAACACATGAAGTATAACATAAGATTTATAGCATTAGTAATAATGACCCTCATATTCTCAGTAAATATTCAAGCACAAACTATGAACGATAATAACAATACTAAATACAAAGTAGTATTTCAGCTTTCCAACAACGATACAATAGTACATAAGGGGTTTGTGAAACAGCTGGATAACCTGCTGGTTGCGATGCACAATATAGATATAGAAGTGGTGGTACATGGACCGGGGGCTACATTCTTAACGAATAACTCGAAATTCAAAGCAGAAATTGCACGCTTGTCAGATTCGGGCATAAAATTCTTAATATGCAGAAACACTTTGAAGGAGAAAAAAATAAATGAAACCGAGCTTCTACCCCAGGCAAGCATTATCCCTGCAGCATTAGCACATATAATAAAACGGCAGGCCGAAGGATGGAGCTATATTAAAGTGGGTTTTTAAGATAACTGTAAGGATATGTTATTCGTCCTGCAACTGCAAACCACTGGATGCAATTTAGAAACTTCCAAAGCATACTGTAATGAAGCCGCTCTAGTAGCGGCTTCATTATTTACTCCGTAGAATTTGGCTGATATACTTGAAAAATACTATCCCTGCTACTCATCTTATAACAACTTCCTTACATAGCAAAAGCTTAGTATAGTTCAGGAAATGCCACCATTCTGGCATCATTTATTAGTGCAATTCATCAAACAAATAACTACAAACCATGAATAACCAGATACAATTCTTAAACCCCGATGGGTTACTAAAAAATCCTGCTTTTTCACAAGTAGCAGTTACACAAGGAAATGGCAAAACTATTTACATCGGGGGACAAGATGCCGCAAATGAGAAAGGAGAAATAATGGGCAAGGGAAGCCTGGCTGAGCAAACAGAACAAGTAATGAAAAACCTGCAAACAGCACTTACCGCTTGCGGTGCCACATTTGAAAATGTGGTGAAACTAAATATATACATTGTGCAGGGGCAAGATTTGCGTGAAGGTTTCCGGGCCTCACAAAAATTTCTGGGCGGGTTAAAAAATCCACCCACCATCACGGGGCTTTTTGTTGCAGCATTAGCTACACCCGATTACCTGGTTGAAATAGATGCTATTGCATTTGTGCCGGCAGAATAAACTACACCTGTTGCAAAGCGACTATTGTTTACACATTAGTAAACACTGCATGTTTCTATATGCATTAGCTTTGCGCACCTTATTAAATCACTTATGCAATCATCTAAAAAGGGGGCGATGGGTTTTATATTCATCACCTTACTTATCGACATTATGGGATGGGGTCTTATCATTCCCGTAATGGCCAATCTTATCGCCGAGCTAAAAGGAATTCCCGTAAATGAGGCCAGTGCTTACGGCGCCCTGCTATTATCTGTTTTTGCAGTGATGCAGTTTTTATTCGCACCAGTTATGGGTAATCTCAGCGACAGGTATGGCCGCAGGCCTATCTTGCTGCTTGCATTACTTGGCTTTGGTATCGATTATATCGTGTTAGCACTTGCACCAACTTACGGATGGTTGTTTCTTGGCCGCGTTATTGCAGGCATGACCGGTGCCAGCTTTACTACTGCATCTGCTTATATAGCAGATATAAGTACCGATGAGAACCGTGCTAAAAACTTTGGTTTGATAGGCGCAGCATTTGGCCTGGGCTTTGTATTAGGCCCTGCATTGGGTGGTTTCCTGGCTACATGGGGCATACGTGCGCCTTTTTATGCCGCTGCCGCACTCTGTCTTATCAACTGCATATATGGTTATTTCCTGTTGCCCGAATCGCTTAGCAAAGAAAACCGCCGCCCATTCGATTGGAAAAGAGCCAATCCATTAGGTTCATTAAAGTTCCTCACCAAACATCCTGAAATTGGCGAACTCGCAGTTTGTTTCTTTCTTATCTACCTGGGCGCCCAGGCCGTACAAGGCAACTGGAACTTCTTTACTATTTACCGGTTTGGCTGGAGCGAGAAAATGGTAGGTATATCATTGGCTGTTGTTGGCGTGTTAGTAGGCGCTGTACAAGCGGGGCTTACCAGGGTTGTCAACCCCAAAATTGGCGATGAAAAAAGTATTTATCTCGGCTTATCGCTTTATGCATTAGGAATGGTATTATTTGCATTTGCCACCGAAAGCTGGATGATGTTTGCTTTTCTTATCCCCTATTGCCTGGGTGGTATCTGTGGCCCTTCGCTGCAATCAGTTATATCAGGCCATGTGCCTCCCGGTCAGCAGGGCGAATTGCAAGGCGCACTTACGAGTCTGATGAGCGTTACAACAATTATTGGGCCCTTGCTAATGAATACTGCTTTTACCTATTTCACTACAGATAAAGCGCCTTTTCATTTTCCGGGCATCCATTTCCTGATAGGTGCTGTGTGTATGCTGCTGAGCCTGTATATTTTGTATAGGGTGCTAAGCCGTGAAAAGAGAGAGAAACCGGAACTAAAAAGTGTAATTGAAGGCGCTTATGAAAATGAGCCAGACCCCTTGGCATAGTCTTTGCCTCTATACCTTATTAAAAACAACAACTATGAAAAAAATTGCCTTTGTAATATCAGGTTTGTTCCTTGTTGGCGCGCTTTCATCTTGCGAAAAAAGCTATACATGTACCTGCACCTACCCTAATTCATCAGTAGGCACTACTCAAACCGATTTTAAAGCGAAGAAGAAAAGTGATGCACAGGCTACCTGCAATTCACAAAACCTGGCTGCACAGGCAAGTGGTGGTGCTTGCGCTTTGTAACTTTCATTATAAAATCATTCTATTAAAGCCATTGCTTAGCAGTGGCTTTAATTTTGAAGCAATTTTCCCGTTACATTTTTATACAGGCATAGTTTTTAATACTAATGCTTAAGTAAATAAAAAAAACTATGAAAGCATTAAAGATTACCACATTATTCGCAGCTGTAGCCCTTATGCTCAGCTCTTGCCACACTGGTAGAAACGCTTATGTAAAAAAATTCCGTAAAGATCTGAAAGGCGAAATTACCGGCGCCAAAATAAAATGGAAGGCTGATACTGTGCGTGTTATTTACCCCGAACTGGCAATGTTCGATTTTGGGAAAGACGAGGTAAAAGCCGATGCAAAAACATCACTGCAACGTTTTGCAGGCCTGCTATCACGTTACGACAGGATAAACACTGTTGTTAATGGTTATACCGACAACATTGGTACTGACGACGTAAATAACGCACTATCTGAACGCAGGGCGACTAATGCGGCAGCGCTTCTTCAATCGAACGGTGTATCCGCTTCCAGGATCGATACACACGGTATGGGTAAAAACGACCCAATTGAAAGTAACAGCACTGATGAGGGACGCCAAGCCAACAGAAGGGTTGAATTTCTTTTGTACGAAAAGAAATAACTGCATTTTTATTTAATAAAACACAGGTAGCATCACTGCCTGTGTTTTATTTTTTTAACACTATACTAATTGCAAATGCTAAACACTATCAGTAAAAAAAATTATTTTACAGCAGTTTAATCAAGCATACTATGAAATTAAATACATTAACCACGGCGGGCCTGGCTATCACACTACTAGCTACAGGTTGCGTAAGCCAAAAAAAGTATAAAGAGCTGCAGTCCAGCTATAGCCAGCTAAGCGCTAAAAATACAGATTGCCAGTCTAATTTATCATCAGCTACATCGCGCGTCAATAGTTTGCAAGAGCAGATTGCTTCAGAGCGTGCCAATGTTGCATCGCTGCAGGCGGCGCTTGATAAGTGCTTAACCTCAACCAGCCAGGGCAGCGTTAATATCTCCAAATTAGTTGACGAGATCAATTCATCGAACAAATACATACAGCAACTGGTAAACGCGAAGAACAAAAGCGATTCTTTGAACATGGTACTTACCAACAATCTTACACGTTCTTTAAGCAGGGAAGAAATGCAGGATGTTGATGTGCAGGTACTGAAGGGTGTGGTATATATCTCTTTATCCGACAATATGCTGTACAAATCGGGCAGCTATGAAATCTCGGATGTAGCAAGCGCCACGCTTACTAAAATTGCCAAAATCATTAACGACTATCGCGACTATGAAGTGCTGATAGAAGGTAACACAGACAATGTACCTATTTCAAAACCTAACATCCGCAACAACTGGGATCTAAGTACACTTCGTGCATCTTCAGTAGTGCAGGCCTTGCAAAACAATTATGGTGTTGACCCTAAGCGCCTTACTGCAGGTGGCCGTGGCGAATACAACCCGATTGCCAGCAATGCTACAGATGCAGGCAAAGCCCGTAATCGCCGTACGCAAATTATCATCACCCCTAAGCTCGACCAGTTTATGGACCTGATAGATAAAGCGCCTGAAAACGAAGAATAAAGCATACCGATCGTATATATAGGGCTGTTTCAAAGTGTTTTTGAAACAGCCTTTTTCATTTGTCGATTCAGTAATTTTATCCAGACCTTATAAAACCAACCTTATGAGAAAATTAGTTTTTGGCATCAATATTACCTTAGATGGCTGCTGCGACCACACCAAAGGAATTGCCGATGAAGAAGTACATGAATATTTTACGGAACTTATGAAGAAGGCCGACACAATTGTATATGGACGAAAGACTTATGAATTGATGGTTCCTTTCTGGCCTGATATAGCGAAAGCTCATTCAGGCCCAACGAATGCAATGAATGATTTTGCGCAAGCATTTGACGCTATCGATAAAATTATTGTCTTTTCGCATACGCTGAATAAAGTGGAACACTCAAAAACAAGGATAGTTAGTACAGACCTTCGGGAGGAGATACTTAAATTGAAACAGGAAGAAGGCAAAGACATTTCTGTTGGCGGGGTGGACCTTCCATCGCAGCTTATGAAACTTGACCTGATAGATGAATACCATTTCGTAGTGCAGCCTTTGATTGTGGGAGAAGGAAGACGGTTATGGGACGATGTTGGCTTACCTGCGAGTTTACAATTAAAACTTGTTGAGTCGAAAACATTTAGATCAGGGTGTGTTGCACATCGCTATATAAAGTAAGAGACAGCTTTTTATTTGCAGTAAACTTGCATTATGGAGATCATGATAAAACAGCTCAATGCCGATGACGTTTCTAATTTCAAAGAAATGCTTCTGTTGTTTGAAGATGTTTTCGAAATGACGGGTTTCACTATGCCCTCCGATCCCTATTTACAGAATCTGTTGCGCAATGCCGATTTTATAGTATTTACAGCAATACACAGGGGCGAAGTGGTGGCGGGCATTACGGCATATATCCTGCATTCTTATTACCATCAGTCTGCTGAAGTGTATATTTATGATCTGGCTGTTAAAGCCAAATATCAGCGTAAGGGTTTTGGAAAGATGCTTTTAGAAGCTGTTAAGTCTTACTGCAAACAACATAAATATACAGAGGTGTTTGTGCAGGCCGATGAAACAGATGACTACGCGTTAGATTTCTATCGCGCTACGGGTGGCCATCCTGAAAAAGTGGTGCATTTCACTTACCCTATTAACTAAATGCAATGATAATACGTGAAGCAACTATTGCCGATATCACGCAAATCCAATTTGTACGGCATTCAGTAAACGAAAACAAACTATCGAATCCCGAATTGGTTACCGATGAAGATTGTGAAGAATATATGACCATTCGTGGTAAAGGCTGGGTATGTGAAGTAGACGAAGAGATAGCAGGATTCGCCATTGCCGATTTGCATGATAATAATATTTGGGCATTGTTTGTACAACCTAAATACGAACAACAAGGCATTGGCAGAAAGCTGCACGATACAATGCTCAACTGGTACTTTGCACAAACGCAAATAACCCTTTGGCTAAGTACTTCACCCAATACAAGGGCCGCATCATTTTATAGAAAAGCCGGTTGGTTAGAAACAGGTACATATGGTAAAGGAGAATTGAAATTTGAAATGAATTATGCGAATTGGACAAAGCAACATAGCTAATTAAGCTCCTCAATCTTCTTAGCTATACTTTTTTGTTCAGCCTTGGTTTTAGCCAATCGAAATGCTTTTTCAAAATGGGCTTTTGCTTTATTATTATCTATCGTTTTGTACAATTCGCCCAATAGCACGAAATAGAAATGGTTGTTTTCCAGTTGTAGTTTCTCAGCTTCTTTTATTGCTTCTTCCCTGCCCTTTGCTTTATATAATGCATACGTTCTGTTCAGAGCAACACTGGGCGAATAGTTGATGAGTAGCAGGTTATTATACAATTGTAATATCTCTTCCCACTTCTCTTTGCTATCGGCTTTTATACAGTGCCAGTAGGCAATACGCGCCTCCAGGTGATATGAACTGATCTCATTCCCGGCCAGTGATGAGCGTAAAAAATATTTACCCTGGTTTACAAGCGCTTCATCCCAAAGGTTTTCATCCTGGTCTTCATATAGCACAACAGCTTCTTCGTCTGTTTGCCGTGCATCAAACCTCGATGCATGAAAACACATCAACGCTATCAGGGCATTGGTCTTAGGCAGGTTCGTCACTTCATATTCTGTAAGCAATAGCCCTAATCGCAGAGCCTCTATACACAGATCTTTCTGCAGTACCTGATTTTGTGTTTTAGAATAATACCCTTCATTAAAAAGCAGATAGATAACATGCAATACATTATCTATCCGCTTGCTTATTTGTTCTTGTGGTGGTAGTTCTATTTTAATATTTTCAGCACGCAATTTTTCTTTGGCCCTGAACAGGCGCTTATTAATTGTCTCTTTATTCGACAGAAATGCTTCGGCTATTTCATCTATACCAAAACCGCAAAGTATGCGCAAGGCCAGCCCTATCTGCGCCTCGCTGGCAATAGCGGGGTTGCAAATGGCGAATATCATTTGCAGCTGACTATCCTTAATAAGTTGTTCCGAAAAGTCGGGCTCCTGCATTACTTCTTCCATTTCCTGTCCCGACCTTATTGCGGGCATTACCTTCTGTGCATATACCTTATTCCGTCTGAAGTCTTGCAATGTCCTGTTCTTAGCTACTGTATACAGCCATGCGGTTGGGTTTTCAGGAATCCCCTTTTCACTCCATGTTTGCGTTGCCTGCAAAAATGTTTCGCCAACTATATCTTCGGCAGTTTCTATGTATTGCAAGCCATAAAGCTTACTAATGACAGCTACCATTTTGGTAAATTCCTGCTGGAATAATTGCTTTAGAAAATCATTTTCCATTTCAAGGAGAAACCTGCTTTTGAAAAGCAGGTCTTTAATCTGTTAAAATACTATGAGCCAAATACAGGGCGTATCTCTACGCTCCCGCCTGCATCCAGGGCAGGGCAGCCGTGTGCTAATGTTATGGCTTCTTCCAGGCTATCGGCCTTTACAATTATAAAGCTACCTAATATCTCGCGCACCTCAACAAATGGACCGTCGGTAACCACACCACCCGCTTTCAACACTTTGCCTTCCTGTGCCAGTCGCTGCCCGGTTGCTAGTTTATCGTGTTCCAATATGCCCTTTATCCAGTCTTGCCACTTTTTGGCAATTGCCTGGTATTCCTCTTTAGGTGTATGGCTATGGTCGTAGCTAGGTTGCCTGAACAACAACGCAAAACTTTTCATAGTTAAAGATATTCGTTCCTGAAATTATGCTTTTCTCAATTAATGTGCAGCTGCAAACTGGCCGGGCTCGTAAGTGCCCGCATGCGTACGGAAGGCTACATTCAATCGGTTGTAACCGTTGATGGCTACTAGCGCCATAGTAAGCTCAACTATCTCTTCTTCCGAAAATTCTTTACGCACACGTTCATATACTTCATCGGGCACGTGGCCTTCGTGCAGCTGAGTAACTGCTTCTGCCCATGCCAGTGCAGCACGTTCGCGGTTGGTATATACGGGCGATTCTTCCCACGCAGCTATCATGTACAGGCGTTGTTCGCTTTCACCTTCGGCGCGCAGGTCTTTAGCATGCATATCCAGGCAGTACGCACAGCCATTTATCTGCGATACCCTGAAATAAATAAGATTTAGTAACGGCTTTTCTATTGAACTTTTTGCCAGGAAGGAATTGATACCCCACATCGCTTTAATAGCGCCTTGTCCTTTTTCATACAGATTGATCCTTGGTTCCATTTTCTTGTATTTTATCGGTTATTGAATATGTTATATACATCAATAATGACCGACCTAATTGAAATTGGACATAGCAAGGAAAGTTTTTCAGAAAAAAATAAGAGCGCAGTGCGCTCTTATTTTTTAACCTCAATTGTTCTTGATACCGATCTGTTCCCGTCTGTTATCTTCAAAAAATATATCCCATCAGGTAGTTCGCTTATATCCAGCCGGGGCAGTGCCCGGTACATGGTAGCTGTTCTCACAGTTATACCTACTGTGTTTATAATATATACATTGATTGTTGGGCTATTATTCCATTTGAAATTCAAAATATTGCTGGCAGGGTTGGGATATACCACTATTCCATCGTTTGTTTTCAGTATATCATCCACACCTGTTGGTTTGGGCACTTCTCTTACAGGTTGCGAACTCCATGGGCAATATGCCCTCACTGTATTCAGCCAATAGGCAGTATCCGCATCAATATCGCTATATGGGCAGCCGTCACAAACTTCTATAGCCATTTCAGCCAGCGCCCATTCATTTTCTTTAAAGTGCCATTTGAACCAATGACCGGCGTTATGATTAATTCCGGCATTACCTGCGGCTATTGCTCCTGCTATTAATTTGCGTTCGCCCAATGGTTTATCCAATTCGGCCAATACCTGATTAATGATAACCGTATTAGATGTAGCCGCTATAAAACTGGTGTCTTGCCAGTTACCATGGCCGCAGTCTAAATTATTAAATTGAAAATAACGTACTGTCTGCGCGTATGTGGCTACTGCAGTTATAAGGTTCAATGTGATAATTAGTAACAGCTTTCTCATTAAGTGTCCTATTTGTTTCTATAGCAGAAACGCACACACCGCACAATACCCCTACGCCTCAATTAAAAAAGACTGTATATTCCTTATTATGGTTTGCCAGTAAACAGCAATTGACAATTCTATGGCAATAATTTATTAGTTAGCACGCCTGTCTTCATCCAGACCAGTGCTACGCTCGCGTTTGGCTTTTACGCTTCTATTGCCAAATTTCCATGTAACCGATACAGATAGTTGTCGCTCATCATAATAATGATCCTGATAAGTACCGTTATACTGGTTATCCATACGCCACCAATCGGTTTTTAGCAGGTCGTACGTATTTACAGCAACTATTAGTTTCTTCTGTAATAATATCGCCTTCATACCCGCCCCCAGGTTACTGGCAGCCAGCTGAATATCAAAATCATTCACTCTTTGGCTGGCATAATAATAATTAAGTTCAGCAAAGAGTGTTTTCGCACGGTTCAGTGTAAACGTATTATTCGTTGTTATAAAAAATGCCGGTCGCTGATAGCTTACAGTACTATTGTAGTAGTTTGAATTGAATTGGTTGTAATATCCATAAGCCTGTGTGCTCGATTCCCACCACTTGAAAGGAGTGAAGTTTGCCGATAGCGACAGGCCATAATTGGTAGCTGTGCCACCGTTGGCCATTATAAAGTAAAAAGCGTTATCCACGCTATCTATTTGCGATATGCGGGTGTACAGGGAGGTGATCTTTTCCCTGAACAAGGTTACTGTATATTTCGATTTATAGGTATAACCTAGTTCAATATTATTGCTGAAACTCGGCTGAAGAAAAGGGTTTCCCGACTCGTAGGAGTTTGGTGTCATATAAGTTCTGAAAGGGTTCATCTGCCAAAACCCCGGCCTGTCAATACGTTTGCTATAGTTGGCATACAGCACATTGCCTTCATTGGGTGTATATGTTATATAGGCCGTAGGGAATAGCTTTGCATATTTATTAGTGTTGGTTTGCCCAACAGTTACCGATATGCCTTTTGTCTGGGTCTGCTCATACCGCAGCCCAAACTGCGCCATCCATTTCCCTATTGTCTTTTGGGCCGAGAGGTAGGCGGCCTGCGTGTTCTCCGTATAATCAAATTCATTACTCAGGCTCGAGTCTTTTACATATCCATCGCTCGCCATGTGCAGCAAAGTATTGTCGCTTATATTATGAATGGCCGATAGCTTGCCACCCAAACTGAGTGTAGCCCATTTATAAGGGAGAACCAGGTCGGCCTTTAACGTACGTATGTCAATGTTTTGCAACCCATGTGTACGGTCGTTTTGGTGCACACCGCCAGGGCTGCCATCTGCCAACCTATTAGTTGTTTCAAAATTTCTACCCCGGTCACTTGTCCTGTAAAAATAATCTGCGTCCACATTCAGCTTCTTACCACTTGTATCTATCTTCCATTCATAATTCAGGTTAGCGGTTTGGCGCCAGCTGGCTTCCGATGTATAAGCATCTGTGCGAATGGTGGAATCCAGTATTTGCTCAGGAGTCCGGGAAACCTTTATATCATAATATTGGTTCATGTCGCGGTTTGTATATCCCCTGAATAATTGTACACCTACAATAGATGTTTTAGTTACACTATAATCGGCGCCTAATTGCACCATGCTAAATACAGGGTCATTATACTGGGTCAGCATTTGCTCTTGCTGCTGTGTTTCGTAAAAGGTATTGGTTTGCTGCTGCGACGTAAATTGAAAACTGTTGATATTGACATTGCCATATATATTTAGTTTGCCATGGCGATAATTGAAATTACCCGAGTATAGCTCTGAGCCACGCATTCTTTGCTGGTAAGTAAAAGATAGGCTACCGTTAAAACCATTGCCCAGCCCTTTTTTAGTTACTATATTGATGATGCCAGTGTTTCCTTGCGCATCGTATTTGGCAGGTGGTGCAGTTATCACTTCTATTTTGCTCACATTAGCCGATGGTATCGACCGTAGTAATCCTTCCAGCTCTTCACCGCTCAGCTGCACCAGTTTATCATTTAGCATCACACTTACGGTATTCTTACCCGCTACCGATATATTACTATTACCTGTAACCAATACGCCGGGTGCGCGTTTCAGCACTTCGTAGGCATCGGTACCAATAGCCGCTATACTGCTTTCTACGTTAAATACCGTGCGGTCTGCCTTACGCTCTATCATACGCTTATTAGTACTTACAGTCACTTCATTCAACGTATGTGCATCAACCGCCAGCTTTATATCATACTGCTTTTTATCGTTTATTACTATGGTGTAATTAGCATATCCCGGGGCCATTATGGTAAACAGGGCAGGCAGTTGCACATCTGCTACAGGGTATTTACCCAGGCTGTCACTCACATCTGTTTTCATTACTACGCTATCGGGTAATGATTGCCAGATTACTGTGGCATATTCTATCGTTTCACCTTTCGCATTGGTAATGCGCCCCTGCTTATTGGCCTGGGCAAGCGCCTCGTCCACACCTGTGAACCAACATAGTAAAAATGCTACCAGGCAACGCAGTTCCATATAATGAAGCAGTATTTTAATTTTAATAAAATATATTATTGTAGTATTTTTGCTACTGTAATAGTTGCCTGCCAATAGCTAACACAAAATAGATTTTTGTGTTTCTGAAAGCGAAACGTCAATTGTTAATTAAAAAACAAAAATTGTTTATAGGTGTCACAACAGGCATACAGCATTGGATAATTCACATCAAAGAATGGCCTGCAAACACCCAAGCAAAAAAAATAATATACGTTGTTCAATTTTGCTGCACCTTATGAAAAAGCACTTGCTACATTTCATGCTCCAAACCTGCTACTGTCACGTAATACAACAACGGAATGCCGCAGCAGGTTTTTTTTATTTTTTTATTTTTTCAACAAAACTGAACAACAAATAAGCGAATGTTATATATAAACAGATATGCTACATCTTATCACACAACAGCCTATTCACATCTATCACAAAAAAGCGTGAATAATACATGTTTCATTTTCTTTTCATTTACATTTTTGGTAATTTCGCATCGCTTTTAATAATCATAACTTTTCAAATATCCCTTCATGGCATTTGATCTCGACCTAGTACAAAAGGTTTACCAGGAACTTCCCGAAAAAGTTGAAGCAGCCCGCAAGCTTGTTGGCCGCCCTCTTACTCAGGCAGAAAAAATATTATACTCCCACTCTTACGATACCGCTACCCGCGCCTTCGAGCGTGGCAGGGACTACGTGAACTTTGCACCCGACCGCGTTGCGATGCAGGATGCTACCGCCCAAATGGCGCTATTACAGTTCATGACCTGCGGCCGCAACCAGGTAGCAGTACCCAGCTCGGTACACTGCGACCACCTGATACAGGCTAAAGTAGGTGCCGATCAGGATTTGGCTACTGCCAACGAGGTAAATAAAGAAGTGTACGATTTCCTTGCCTCTATATCCAACAAATACGGCATTGGTTTCTGGAAACCGGGTGCAGGTATCATACACCAGGTAGTGCTTGAGAACTATGCTTTCCCCGGCGGTATGATGATAGGTACCGATAGCCACACGCCAAACGCAGGTGGCCTGGGTATGATAGCGATAGGTGTAGGCGGCGCTGATGCGGTGGACGTAATGGCCGGCCTGCCATGGGAGCTGAAAATGCCTAAACTGATAGGTATAAAGCTAACAGGTAAAATGAGCGGATGGACATCGGCAAAAGATATCATCCTGAAAGTAGCTGGTATCCTTACCGTAAAAGGTGGCACCGGTGCTATAGTTGAATATTTTGGTGAAGGTGCAGAAAGCCTGAGCGCTACGGGTAAAGCAACTATTTGTAACATGGGTGCCGAAATAGGCGCTACATGCTCACTGTTTGCTTACGATGAGAAAATGGCCGACTACCTGAAGGGTACTAACCGTGAAGACATTGCGAAACTGGCTAACGGCGTTAAAGACGACCTGCGCTCTGATAAAGAAGTGTACGACAACCCTGAAATATTCTACGATCAACTGATAGAAATAAACCTGGATGAACTGGAACCTTATGTAAATGGTCCGTTCACCCCTGATCTTGCTACACCCATCAGCCAAATGGCTGAAGCTGTAAAGCAACATGGCTGGCCCGATGATGTGGAAGTAGCCCTGATAGGCTCTTGCACCAACTCTTCTTACGAAGATATAAGCCGCTCTGCATTTATAGCTGAAGACGCTATGAAGAAAGGCCTGGTAGCGAAAAGCGAATTCACCATCACACCGGGTTCGGAAATGGTGCGCTATACTATCGACCGCGATGGTTTCCTGAAAACCTTCGATAAAATGGGCGGCATCGTGTTAGCTAACGCTTGTGGCCCTTGCATTGGTCAGTGGTCTCGCCACATCGACGATCCTAACCGTAAGAATACCATCGTTACATCCTTCAACCGCAACTTCGCAAAACGTAACGACGGCCTTGCATCTACACACGCATTTGTAGCATCGCCCGAAATAGTTACCGCTTATGCAATAGCAGGTAAACTGAGTTTCAACCCACTGGTAGATACGCTTACGAATGATAAAGGCGAACAGGTAAAACTGGATGAACCTAAAGGATTTGAACTGCCTCCAAAAGGCTTCTCGGTAAAAGATGCAGGTTACCAGGCACCAGCCACCGATGGCAGTAAAGTAGAAGTAAAAGTGAGCCCTGAAAGTAACCGCCTGCAATTGCTGGAGCCATTTACCCCCTGGGAAGGCACCGACCTGCATGGCTTGAAACTACTTATCAAGGCGTTTGGTAAATGTACTACCGACCATATCTCTATGGCAGGCCCATGGCTGAAGTTCCGTGGCCACCTGGACAACATCTCGAACAACATGCTGATAGGCGCTATCAATGCCTTCAATATGGATACCAATAAAGTTAAGAACGCCCTTACAGGCGAATACGGCGAAGTACCTGCCGTACAGCGCGACTATAAAGCCCACAAACTGGGTAGTGTAGTAATAGGCGATGAGAATTACGGCGAAGGTAGCTCTCGCGAGCACGCAGCTATGGAGCCGCGCCACCTGGGTGTACGTGCTATTATCGTGAAGAGCTTTGCACGTATCCACGAAACCAACCTGAAAAAGCAAGGTATGCTGGCGCTTACCTTTGCTAACAAAGAAGATTACGATAAAGTACAGGAAGATGATACAATTGACATACTAGGCCTGACCAACTTTGCCCCCGGCGAACCCCTTACTATGGTGCTAAACCACAAAGATGGCAGCAAAGAAGAGATTGCTGTGAACCATACCTACAACACACAACAGATAGAATGGTTTGTAGCAGGCGGCGCCCTGAATGTAATACGCCAGGAGCTGGCCAGCTAGGCAATAGCTTACAACAACTTACAATGACAAAGCCCCGCTAATATGCGGGGCTTTCCATTTTGACAGGGTTATGTTCAACCTCTAGTATATGCATAAAAGCCAGCACGAAGCCGGCCCTTATGTTCTTATTGAAAGCTATTCTTTAACTACTTTGATAACTTCATGGTATGTACCTGAACTATACTTAACCAGGTAAATGCCGGGAGTCAGTTTGCTGAAGTCAACATGAGTTTCGTCTTGTTGTACTGTTGCCTGTGCTACAACTTTACCCGTCATATCGCTTACAATAACCTGTGCATTGTTGTCTGCTTTACCATTCAGTTTAATAGTAAGCATATCTTTTACCGGGTTAGGGTAAACAGCTATACCATGGGCATTATTGTTAACATCATTTACACTAAGCGGGAATGTTTTGAACGATGCCATAGTCCATGGCGATTTATCTATGATACCAAGGCTATTACAATGACTCCTAACAAATACATAGTATTGCTGGCCATCAACAAGTGCCGTTAGTAACTGAGAGTTAGATTGGATCTTAGTACCCAGTTCAGGAGCGGTAGAAGTCTTCTTGATAGCAAATTCATAGTCTGTAGCTGTCTTTACGGCAGGCCATGATGCAACTGCCTGATCAATATTGATATAATCAATTGAAACAACCGGTTGACGACATGGCACGGGTGTTAAGAAAGAATCTAAAGACCAGGGTGATATTTCACCACCTGCACAATTAGCTTTAATGTGCACATAGTACCATGTATCTTCTGTAAGACCTGTAAGGCTTGCAAAACTATCGATAGTATTTACAGCACCCGTACTTGCTTGAGGGGTCGCACTGCTTTGATCTACTATATAATCATAACTTGAAGCCGATATTAACCTTCTCCAGGATACTGTTGCAGAGTTAGGAGCAAGATCGGTAACAGTAAAGCCCGATGGAGCAGTACATGGAGGGTAAGTAGTAAAGGCATAGTTAACCCATGCTGAAATACC
>CBFGNI010000037.1:0-17467 GCA_965650105.1 uncultured bacterium
AAAGGAATATGTGGTCAGTCACGTCTCCTATTCGCAGATGTATACCATTAGCTTTATTAGCATAAGGCTCATAAACAAACCGGCTAAGTATAATACTTAACTGACTGACAGCTATATAAAATAATATCGTCTGTAAAAGCTGCTCAAGGGGTTGGTGGATAAGTATGCGGAACTTGCTGCCATGATCTTTATCTGTAAACCGATTGGTAACAGCAGATATTAATTTTGACAGTAGCATTGTAATAGGCCGCTTCAATAATAGTGTACCTATTATTATGCCCAGGCACCACAGCAGGTTGTTGGCACGTTCGCCACCTATGCGCGTCTCCAGGTTGCCCCAGTTTATTTGCAGTAAAAAGCTAATCATTTGCTGTGCATACAAAATAATTATACCGAAACATTAAAATCGCGCAGGGCATCATTCAGGCTTGTTTTAAGGTCGGTAGAAGGCTTACGCTGACCGATAATAAGCGCACAATTTACATGGTACTCGCCAGCAGGAAATTTCTTAGCATAACTGCCCGGTATCACTACGCTACGTGCAGGTACACGGCCTTTATATTCAATAGGTTCACTACCGCTTACATCTATTATTTTAGTTGATTGTGTCAGCACTACATTAGCCCCAAGTACAGCTTCTTTTTCAACCACCACACCTTCTACCACTATACAGCGCGAACCTATAAAGCAACCATCTTCTATAATAACCGGCCCTGCCTGCAATGGCTCCAGTACACCGCCAATACCTACCCCACCGCTCAGGTGCACACCTTTACCTATTTGTGCGCAAGAGCCAACGGTGGCCCAGGTATCCACCATGGTACCTTCATCTACATAGGCACCTATGTTTACGTACGATGGCATGAGCACTACATTAGGGGCTATATATGCACCATAACGCGCCACAGCGTGTGGCACTGCGCGAACACCCAGCTCTGCATATCCTTTCTTCAGCAGCATTTTATCGTAAAACTCAAAAGGCTCCATCGTCCAGGTTTGCATGGGCTGTATGCCAAAATATAACAGAATAGCTTGTTTTACCCATTGGTTCACTTCCCAGCCGTTGCCTGTGGGCGATGCTACGCGCAGCCTTCCCTTGTCTATTTCTTCCATCGCCTGCCTTACTGCATCTTTATATTTCTCATCTTTTAGTAACTCCCTGTTCTGGTAAGCTTCTTCTATAAGCGCTTGCATAGTTTTGTTTTTGTGCTGCGAAAATAACCATTGTAAAACAGACTAGCTGCACCAAAGAACTGGTGAACATATTGCGATGATATTTTTTTGAAAAAGGATTTGGCAAAATCATTTAGGAGTGTATCTTTGCAATCCCAAAACGGAAGGAAGCATAGCTCAGCTGGTTCAGAGCATCTGCCTTACAAGCAGAGGGTCCGCGGTTCGAATCCGTGTGCTTCCACAGAATAAAGCCGCTCATTCATTGAGCGGCTTTTTAATTTAAAGCAAATACAGCCACCCGGGACCGGGCGGCTGTATGAAATGAATCAAGCAGTATACTTTTTCTTAAGTATAGCCATCTCCTTTGTACCTATTCCTAGCTCTTTGTCAAAAAATGCTTCTATCGATCCGTATTTTTTTTCTATTGAACCAAACATTGCCCTTATTAACTCAGGCCTTAGCGCCATAGCTTTTTTAAATGCTTCAATATCTACATCGGGATATTGTTTCATAGCTTCGTACATCTTACTGTTCATTGGCTGCAAGTATATATTCGACGCTACAAAATCAGCTTCTATGGTTTGCCTTGGCACGCCTAAAGCATATAGAAATAAAGCCGTGGCCATACCGGTTCTATCCCTACCACCAGTACAGTGATACATGATCGCTTCATCTTCAGGAAGGCTCAATAATTTTTGAAAAAGCGGCTTGTAACGGCTACCAAAATATTGTGTGCTTGTGTAAAAGCCCACCAGGAAACTATCTTGCTGCATGCGAGTAGCCATGTCTTTCATATTGGGCAAACTATCGCTGCCTGCAGGACACAACATATAATCTGTACCAGGCAATAAATGGTCGGGGGCCGCGTTCGATTCTTTTACCCCTCTGAAATCAACAACTGTATGTATGTTTCTTTCTTCCAGTGTATCCAGATCGCTATCTGTTAGTTTGCTAACATCTGCTGAGCGGTATACTTTACCCCACTTCACCTCTTTACCATCGCTTGTTTTATAGCCACCTATGTCTCTAAAATTCAATGCACCTTGTACACGTACCAAACGTGCATTACTATCAGCCATTTGTGCTTTCGCCATTAATGGCAGCAAAGCCATCATTATGATTACGATCCTTTTCATTTTATTATACTATTTCAAAGTGGTGAATGTTATTTGATAATATCCCAGCGTATACCAACCTGACCGCGACGACCATACCATTCTGTCATAACTGTACGTCGCTTATCGCCCATGTATGTTTTCAGTGGTTCATCGGTAAGGTTGTTCAGCTCAGCAAAAACCCTGATTGTTTTGCTTATAGCAACAGCTGCCGATGCATCGATAGTGAAGTTCTTGTCTGTCCATACATAAAAATCAGGGCCTAATTGCTGGTTCACTGTTTCGATAGATGCCCCCCTGTAGTTACCCGCAAAACGTACGGTTACTCCGTTGCGTTCGTAAAACAATATTGCATTGAACAGGTTATTAGATTGGTTGGGTAGTGATATTTTATCGGTAACGGTACTGTATGTTTTATCAGCATTCAATACCAACCTGCTCAATTCCGTTTCCGATTTTATTTGTGTGTAGTTAAATTCTACACCAAATCCACTCCAGAAACCCGGCAGAAAATCCAGGCGCTTATTAATACCTGCCTCAAAGCCATAGAGACTAGCCTTATCGAAGTTTTTAGGCTTAGTAACAATACTGCCATTACCATCAACATATTTGTCAGAGAAAATGACATTGCTGATATCTTTATAAAACAGTCCGCCGGATAACAGACCAATGCCCTTAAAATAATATTCTCCCATTAAATCAAAATTGTTGGAGAAAGTGGGTTTCAATTCAGGATTACCTTGCGTAACAACAACCGGCGTTTTTGTATTGTCGGTTGACATACCCGGAGTCAGATCGGTAAAGTTTGGACGGATGAATGTCTTTGTGTATGCCGCACGTATATTAGCCCTATCGCTTACTGCATATTTCAAATGCAGCATTGGCAATAGCGCATTGTAGTTGTTAGTAACAGTTGATGGAGTAACAACAGTTTTTGCCGGCTTGCCTTCTGTAGTTGCTACCGAACCATGCAATTCCATATTAGTGTATTCATTTCTCACACCGCCAATTGCCCTGAGTTTTGATGTTATGTCGTATTCAGCCATTACATAACCAGCTGTTACATCTTCAGTACCGTTGTAAATACTGGTTGCATTAGATGCAGATGTATAGTTTTTAAACCCATTCTTGGCAAGCGTAGCAGGATCATACAGATTAAACAACTCTTCTTTATTAAGTGTAGTTACCGCATATTGATCGTGCTCGCCACCCATGTTGTTGAAGAAACCGCCACGCACGGGGAAGCTTTCCGTACCTACTTGATTGAGTGTAAGTAATGGTGGCGCAGTAGTATCGCCCAAAGCCCTGCCCGCCAAATAAACTATATTAGAGCCAAACATACCTTCGCGATATTTATGCCTGTATTTAGCACCTACTTTGAAACGTAATTTTGAACTGGCATCGATCTTTACATTCAACTGCCCAACCCTGTCTTCTTCCTTTGTATCCAGCTGTGCTATTACAAGCTGTTGCAATGTCAGTTTATTAGGGTCCATCACTTCAGATGGGTTTGCAAGGCCCGCGTCAAAACCATCTTGTGATAAACCTTTTCCTTCAGGTGAATCAAAATCCCAATACATTTTCTTGTCTGATGACAGGTTATTAAAACCACCGGTTATTTTTTGCCTGAAGGTTGCTATAGGCAAACCTTTATTATCGTTAGTAGGCGGTGTTTCCAGGAAATATTTAGATTGGTAATCGCTCACCGACCAATCCGCCCTTACCCTTTTCCCTAATTGATGCTCACCACCCAATTCGCCACCGTTCAATACCGTTTGATAAAATGAATACCTGAAATTGTATTGATAGCGGCTGTTGTTATAGTCAACATAAGATTCATATACCGGACGTATGTCGTTGAACTTATCCATCAGCCCGCGAAACAATAATTTATGATTGCCATTGAACTTATATTCAAGGCCCAGGTTACCGCCATAGGTTTGGCGTGTACCCATATACCTCTTCAGCAAAACAGTATTAATAGACTTTTGTTGTTGCGGATCAGCAAGGCCTGTATTGTAGGTCAGTTCGTAAGAATCTGTGCCCCACTTCCTGTCCCATATAGCGGCAGCAAGTATAACACCTAATTTGTTATTAAAGAACCTGTCGCCATACACTATTGAACCATTATAAGTACCATCTTGCGATAGTGTATTAAAACCACCTGCAGCACTTACATTCAGTATTCTTTTTTCGGGCGCTGTACGTGTAATAAAATTGATAGATCCGCCAATCGCATCACCTTCCATATCCGGGGTTATTGCTTTAGCTACTTGTACGTACTGTATTATTTCCGAAGGCACTACATCAAGCACTGTCGACCTGTTGCCTAATACATTGGCGCTTGGCAGGCGGTTGCCATTGAACATTGTAGATGTCCACGCGAAAGGAGTACCGCGCACGGTAGCCTGGTCGGCCTCGCCATGATACCTTGCTACTGCCACGCCCTGCACACGCTGCACAGCTTCCGCTGCGTTACGATCGGGGAGTTTACCTATCGCATCGGCCGATAATACATCCATAATAGCATTCGAGTTCTTTTTAATGCTATACGCTTTTGCCTGCGAAGGAGCCATAGTACCTCTTACCATTACCTCGCCAAGGTTGCCACCTGCCGGTTCCAGTTTTATAATACCCAGGTTATTGATACCATTTTTTACATCCAGCTGCATTGTTTTTACAGCATGCCCTATGTATGATATTTCTACATCTACTTTTCCGGTGGTTTGTGTGTTTAAAGTAAAGGTGCCATCAAGATCGGTCGCAGTACCTAGCTTTGTATTAGTAACCTTAATAGTAGCACCGGGCAGCTGCCCATCATTATTCACAATGGTGCCTTTTACAGTTTGTGCATCACTTTTTTTTGCCACCCAAATACTTAACAACATAAGGGAGATATATTTCAGATATCTTGCCCTGGAAGATTTTAAGGGGTAATGTTGAGTAACGAATACCTTTTTCATAAAATTATTTTTTGCAAAATTGTTACACCATTTACGGTATATCGACCGCCTGCAACAATACGTACACCGACAAGTATCTTTAGATTGCAAAGAACCTCCACTTATTGAAATTCAATAACTTAATAGCTGTTAAGGAAATATTACTAATTAGAAAACCGCTTAGATAATTTAGGTATAAAACCGCATTTAACATTAGGGTAATACCATCATTCTACATTCGTTGTATGAATTATATCATTGCGATCGGGATGTTTCAGGCAATGGTGGCCGCATATCTTTTGTGGCAAAACAGATTGAAAAGCAAAGCCGATAATTTGCTTCTACTACTTCTATTATGTATTAGCACTCACCTGGCAATAAAGTTTGTCATTTTCAATTTTGTCAGCGATGCCGATGTACGCTTACAAATGAATACATTCATTGGGTTTTGTTATGGCCCTTTGCTATACCTCTATGCATTGAAAATAAAGGATGATAATTTCATTCCTGTTAATAAATGGTACCTTTTCCTTCCTGTGATACTGGGAGGTGTGGGTTATCTTAGTGTCTTTGTTTTACTGTTATTGTCAGACAAGGCAGGGCATAATTCTCTCCATACATATAATACAGCTACATCCTATTCTATATCTCTCTTCAACTTATACTATTGCATAAAAGCGCTAAACTTCACGAAGCAATATGCAGATATAGCCGGCAAAGAAAAGCAACTAATTAAACGCATTGCCATTTGTATAAGTGTAGTATGTATTGTGGGCCTTGGGTATGGCATAGTAAAGCTATTTACACTTTTGAATTATAACTTGTTAATTAGAAGTATTTGCTATTCAGCGTTAGTTTTTGTGTGTCTTATTATACTACGCTTTAAATATGCCGGCACTATACTAACAAACGGAACTTTACAACCAACGGTACCTGTCACATATCAAATGGAGCAAAGAGAAAGAGAAAATGAAATTCATACTACACCTGCAGTAATACGAAAGGCATTACTAACAGAAAATGAGCAACAAAGAGTATGGGATAAGCTACAGATGTATCTTAGCACAACTGAAGCATACACCAATGCTGAATTAAGCTTAGAAAAATTAGCTTTAGGCATCGGCGTAAGTAAATACCATCTTTCCGAAACGCTTAACAGTTACGCAGATAAAACATTCTATCAATATATCAATGAGCTACGCGTCAGCAGGGTTAAAGAACAAATGCGCTCGTTAACGAAAAAAGGATTGCCAATAAACATTCTCGCTCTTGCTTACGACAATGGTTTCAAAGCAAAATCTTCCTTTAATCAATATTTCAAGAAAATTACCGGACACACACCATCAGCATACATTAAACATATAGCTGAACCGTCACTTGAAATTGCAGATTAATATTAGCTGTAGTTTACAATAACAAAAAAGCCTCCGAAAATTCGGAAGCTCTAGATTTCGTCTATTCTTTAACAAGAAGACTACTCTTAGGTTTATAGATTCTTAGGATTTATAAGGGCTGTTAATAATGTCGTTTATATGAGATTATGATACAAAGCTAGTAGCTCCAAACCAATGCATTTGTCATGGTATAACAGAATATCGGTTTAAGGGTATGAATAACCCTAAAAATGGAATGAATGATTTCTGGATAGGCTACATAATTATTATACAGATATTATAACCCTATACCAAAATCATTGATGACAGAAAATATATACAATGAATTGAACCTTCTTTTTTACAATTTTGGATAATCGTATATATTTATGCAGGTTGAATAGGGTAACATTATATTTATTAGCTTTTCTTTTTTGCGCCCTGTGCTGGTCGAATTATATCTATGGCCAGCCACAGTCCTATAATTTGAGTATACGAAATGGGCTCCCATCCAATTTTGTATATAGGCCTTATGTAGACAAAAATGGATACCTGTGGCTGGCAACGGATAAAGGTGCTGTAAAGTATAATGGTTACAATACAATAATTTTCAACTCATCGAACGGCATTGCAAACGATGATATTTGGGACTTTTTTGAAGACAACCAGGGGCGTATGTGGCTCAAATCGATCTCAGATGAATTTGGTTATGTATTAAAAAACAAATACCATAAAACATATGCAAAAGAAGGCCTTAAGCTATACCCCACTAACGCAATAAATATTCCCGAAGGTATTGCATTTGTATCTTTCAATAAATCTTATGAAGAATTTATTGGCGTTGAAAAAAACGATACAATAAAAACAATAAATCTGAGAGACGGGCTAAAAATACATTCCATTAAACATTTTTTGCACCAGGATGCCGGAATGATAATGGTAAATAATGGTTTTATTTTTTACAAAAATTTCAAAGAGAACAAATGGCAAATTCATGCGTTGCGCACTAAGTCTATACCTGAATTTGGAGATGCTAATTTACAAGGGGATTACATATTCCCGGAAAGAAAAACAAAACCGTCTGACAGATTTACACTCATTGCTAATGTTATAAAAGATTCAAGTTATCGCATTCGTCTTCAACCAGACGAAGACATGAAAGTTCCTATCTACAACAAAGGATACTATTATCTTACTACGTCTAGCCAAATTTATCAGTTCGACTCTAACTTAACACTCTTACATACTATAACAGCAGATTCATGTACCAGTCAAAACCAGGCAAAAAAAATAAAGCTGCAAACATTTATTGAAAATGACTTTTGCGACAGGTGCATTACAACAAACGATGGGGTATATATTCAATATTTAGACGACCAATTCAAAAAAACAGAGCAGCCATTTGTTAGCCAACGCTACGTAGGCAACTATAAAGATTCAATATATTATTTCTGGGATAATGAGAATGCGATACTGTCAGGTTATACAACAAACAAAGCCTTGTTTAAAACTCAATACAGAGAGCTACGCTCAGTAAAAAAGATAATAGCCCTTAATGCCAATAAGCTAATTGCTCTAAATGATAATGTAACTTCTGTAATTAACAATGGTAGATTATCCCCATTTTTTGATGAACGCGTTTTACCTTATTGGAAGGGCCTTAAAGATTCAACAATCCACAATTATGGCAAGGCTGCCAACTTTTCTAATTTCATGACGTATCCAAGTAAAACAAAAGATATAGTTTGGGATACTTCAAATAACAATATGAACTTCATCGGCTTAAGCTTTGGTTATTACCTGGGCAAGCTGCGAAAGGATTCCTTGATAATAACAACAATTGATAGTGGCCGCTACGACGAGATAATTAAAAGTCCGCAATTTAATTTTTACCTGGTTTATGGGAAGAACAACATAGTTATTCAAAAGGACAATAAAACCATAATACTAGATAAGAATCAATTACAATCTCTGGGCATTAACGACCTAAAACAAATTGTTATTGACGACTATGGTAATTTCTTCATCAAAACACGTGATAAGCTATTTATTTACAAACCAGGTAGCCAACAACTAATATCTCTTCTGCTACATTATAACCTCAACAATGCAAAAATACTTTTACATAATAGCATATTATACGTAACCGGTAGGTTTGGAATTGTTTTTTTAAAGGTTTCAGACATTACTAGGCCCTACTTTAAAACCACTTATCTAAACTTTAAGACGCAAAAATATACTTATGTATATGGTGCTTTTACCCTTGGCGATAGCCTATACTTAAATACTGATATGGGTTGCTACGCCGTATCATTAAAGAACAAATTCGACAATAGTGGCTTTAACGTTGCTAAAAAAACACATATTTACATTTCTTCACAGTTATTCGATGCAGTTATTAAAGATGGTGATACCGTAAAACTTATCAGCAATGAAGATAACATGGACATTGATTTTATAAATGCTTATGGCGATGGGACGGTTAAATATAGTTACATAATTGATGATGATATTACTACTAAAAAAACAGCCGTAAGCCAAGTATCAATTCCAACTTTAATTGAAGGGAAATACCACCAGTTAAAGTTAATGGCAAGTGATGATTCCTGGCACAGCGATGTATATACTATATATCTTTATGTGCAACCCCATTGGTGGCAAACATCTACTGGAAAGATATGGCTAGCTATTCTTATCGGTTTGGGAGCAGTTATTGCTACAACATCGATCATACTAACCACACGCTACGTATTGAACAAAAGACATGCCCGAGAAAATAAATACCTGGAGTTGGAGCTTAAGTCCATTTATGCCCAGCTAAACCCTCATTTTATTTTCAATACTCTTAGCAATATTATCTACTACATAAAAAAAGACAGGAAAAACGAAGCTTATAAATATTTAAATACCTTTTCCAAACTATTACGTTCATACATTAAATCTTCGCGCAACAAATGGCTGCCGCTTAATGAAGAAATAGAAAACATAGAGAACTACATTATCCTGCAACAGTCGCGTTTTGAAAATAAATTCGATTACAACATAAATATTGATGCAGGGCTTGATACGGAGCATATATTACTACCATCATTGCTATTGCAACCCTTAGTTGAAAACGCAATACATCATGGCCTGCAGCAAAAAGAAGAAAAAGGCATACTTAGGCTCTCATTCAAAAAAACCAACAATGAAGACACTATCATTATCGTTATAGATGATGATGGCATTGGCCGTAGCAAGGCTAAAGAATTTGCTAAGAATAGTTTGAATAAGAAAGAGTCGTTTGGCAGCAACCTTATTGAAGACCTCATTACTATATATAAAAGATATGAGCTATTTAGCATAGATATTGATTACCATGATAAAGCAGAACCCTTAACAGGCACTATAGTTACACTCACCATAAAAAATCACCAATGAGCAATTATACATGTATCATCATCGACGACGAACCCAAGGCCATAGAATTATTATCGGATACAATTCAAGAACTGTATGATAATATTAAAATAATTGGTACTTACACCAATTGGAAAGAGGCTGTAGATCTATTGATATTAAGATAAGCCTGCCATTAACAAAAAGCCTCCGGAAATTCGGAAGCTTCTAGATATTTCGTCTATTCTTTAAGAAGAAGACTACTCTTAGGTTTATAGATTCTTGGGGCTTATAAGGGCTGTTAATAGTAACGTTGCACGGATAACTATGCAAATGTATCGGCGTATTGGTATTCAAATGATTGTATGACAATAGAATGCTATTAATCTGGTACAGACAGCCTTATAAATGGAATGAAATGTTTACACTAATTAGTAATTTGTTGCCCTATTGAACACTATTACATGTACCTAGGGCAAATAAATAATTCTGTCGTAACACTTCTTTTCACGATTATATCTACAATCTGCTTTTACAATACAGAGGCACAAAATGCACAATATATTTTAAGTATTAAGAACGGATTGCCTTCCAACCATGTTTACAGGACCATTGTTGATCGAAATGGTTATCTCTGGGCGAATACAGAAAAAGGTATAGTTAAGTATAATGGTTATACCACCAAAATATTTGATGCATCAGATGGCATACCCAATACGGATATCTGGAACATATTTGAAGATAAGAAAGGCCGCATCTGGCTGGCTGCAATAGGTAGCGAAATGGGATATATATATAACGACAGCTACCATAAAACGTATGTTGATAAAAACATACCGATATACCCTTTACAGTTTATTAATTATCGCGACGGTATTATGTTTTTAACCGGCGATAAGGCAACGATTGAATACCTTGCCATTGAAAAAAACGACACTATAAGAACTTATAATATAAGAGGCAAACGAATGTTTGGGCTAAAAAATTTCCTTCATCCAAAAATGGGCCTTCTCACTTTCTTCAATCCCATTTCCAGAATAACAAAAACCAAATTTAATATAAACAAATTCACATCGGATACGCTAAAAACTATTCCTTATAACAGAAATAATTTCCGTGTTTGGCTTCATGGAGATTATATTATTCCGGAATTTAAACTACATAGTACTGATACAGTACTAGCAATACAAAATATAAAAAAAGATAAAGAATTATTTGTGAAAATTAAAGCAGATGAAGATGCAATAAATCAAATGAGCTATAAGAATTACTACTATATAATTACAACATTCGGAGGGTATAAATATGACAGCAATTTCCAATTATCTGCTTCTATTACCTATGGTTCTGCGAGTGATAAAAAAATAAACATGGTCGCATTTACCGACGATGTATTTTGGCAAAGATCAATAGCAACAAGCGATAAAGGCCTAATTCTGGAAATACCTCAAAAAGGGTTTACAAAAAGTAATAAAGCCTTTCTACAAGATGAATATGTGGGGAATTACAAAGATTCTATCTATTATTGGTGGAATAAAAAAGCGAAGATATTCTCTGCTTATACAAAAGTGCAATACCTATATTCCACTAAATACAATGACTTGCCGGGCATCAACAAAGTCATCCCCCTTAGTATCAGCAAGATTCTAGTATTAAATAACCGGAATATCTTCCTTATCGATAGCCATAGGCTTTCCAGGTATTATCCTACTGGCGCTAAAGAATGTTTACAACTTAATGATTCAAGTATTGTTACGTTTCCTGATGTTCAAGATTATGGCGATGTTGTATCAATGATGTTGCAGGATTGTATTGTGGACAGCAACGAGATCATGCATGCAGTATTAATGGGATATGGCTACAGCATAGAGTATAAAAAACGAGACTTATTAATTGCACGAAAATTAGATACCGGGCGCTATGAAAAAATAATTTTTTATCCATTTACCAACTCTTATATAGTATATGGCAAAACTAATATTCTAATAGATAACAATAGAAAGCTAACCAAAATATCGCAACAGCAGCTTGCTTCTATTGGTATCCAGAACATACAGCAAATACTGGTCGATACATTTGGTGACATTTTTATAAAAGCATCTGATAAGTTATTTGTTTATAGTCCATGGACAAGGAAATTCAAATCTTTGTATGATGGTTATAATTTAAACAACGCTTCAATACTATTGCATAAAAATAAAATTTTAGCAATAGGACGGTTCGGTGTTGTATGCGGTAAAATATGTCCAGATGTTAGCATTTCTAATATATCTACCATCATTAATTATAAAGCAAAGGATTATTCCTACATTAATAGTTCTTACATAATAGGTGATGAGCTATTCATTATTACAGATGCTGGTAGGTATGCTGTCGGTTTAAATAATATTCAAACCCAAAGTATTAGCTCTAATATCCTAACGAATTATTACTTACACATTTCTTCAGGACAACTTGATAGAAATATCAATTCCGGAGATACGCTCAACCTTGATCAAAACGACATTGGGATTGGTTTCGATTTTATAAAACCTATTGGTGATGGCCCATTAAGATATACATACAGCATTAATGAACAATCATCTAAAGAATGGACATTAGCCGACCATATATTATTACCAATATTTACGCCAAATGAGTACTATAAAATAAATCTTGTTGTTAGCGACGAATCCTGGAAAAGTAAACCTTATGTATTTTATATAAGATTAAAGCCATATTGGTGGCAAACTTCTACAGGTAAAGCATGGATTATCGTGCTGTCAATTATTGCGGCAACGGCAATCGGTATAACAATAGTGTTTGTAACAAAATATGTTTTGAATAAAAAACACGCAAAAGAAAGCAAGTATCTGGAGTTAGAGCTTAAATCTATTTATGCACAGCTTAATCCGCATTTTATCTTCAATACTCTTAGCAATATTATCTACTACATAAAAAAAGACAGAAAAAACGAAGCTTATAAATATCTAAATACTTTTTCCAAACTATTACGCTCATACATTAAATCTTCGCGCAACAAATGGCTGCCGCTTAATGAAGAAATAGAAAACATAGAGAACTACATTATCCTGCAACAGTCGCGTTTTGAAAATAAATTCGATTACAACATAAATATTGATGCAGGGCTTGATACGGAGCATATATTACTACCATCATTGCTATTGCAACCCTTAGTTGAAAACGCAATACATCATGGCCTGCAGCAAAAAGAAGAAAAAGGCATACTTAGGCTCTCATTCAAAAAAACCAACAATGAAGACACTATCATTATCGTTATAGATGATGATGGCATTGGCCGTAGCAAGGCTAAAGAATTTGCTAAGAATAGTTTGAATAAGAAAGAGTCGTTTGGCAGCAACCTTATTGAAGACCTCATTACTATATATAAAAGATATGAGCTATTTAGCATAGATATTGATTACCATGATAAAGCAGAACCCTTAACAGGCACTATAGTTACACTCACCGTAAAATACCACCAATGAGCAATTATACATGTATCATCATCGACGACGAGCCAAAGGCCATAGAATTATTATCGGATACAATTCAAGAACTGTATGATAACATTAAAATAATTGGTACTTACACCAATTGGAAAGAGGCTGTAGTAGCATTGAGAAAAGATAATTTCGATATTCTCTTCCTCGACATTTCTATGCCTGAGAAGTCAGGTTTCGATCTGCTTGCATTTGTGCCCAATATTAAAAGCGAAATAATCTTTGTAACAGCACATGCACAATTTGCTTTAGATGCTTTTAATTACCCCACGTCTGGATATATATTAAAACCAGTAGAAGATGTTGCACTCAATAAAGCTATCGATAAAGCTATAAGCCGAATAGAACGAAAAACACGTAGTACCGAACCTATCACCACAACTAAAATAACTGTGCCCAATAATAAAGGCTTAGATTTTATAGAACAAAATGAAATTATTTTTTTAGAAGCCCTGGCAAAAAATACACGCGTAAAAAAGAAGGATGGAGAAATTATTAGCACACAACCGTTTGGTATGTTCCGACATATATTAGATCAATCGCCTTTTTACCAGGTGCACCGATCCTTTCTTATTAATGTAGACCATATTACACGGTATGAAAGTACAGGCATCCTTATTATGAACGATGGCTCAGAAATACCAGTTGCCAAAAGTGTAAGAGAAGATTTTATAAAACTCTTCGGAAGGAAATTTTAATAGCTGAAGATAAGAAAGCAGATTAGTAGTTCGGGGTTGAACTGGAGATCTAAAAAAATGGCGCCTTTTAGGCGCCATCAGTATCTGTCAATTTTACAATTTATTATGCTATTTTTTCCACCTGCATATAATTTAGCTCAACCGGTGTGGCACGGCCAAATATTTTTACCACCACCTTCAGTTTCTTCTTCTCTTCGTTCACCTCTTCTACCGTACCGTTAAAGTCGTTGAACGGACCATCTATTATCTTCACTGTTTCACCAACAATATATGGTTCTGCATAACTAATACCTTGTTCGCTCACCTCATCCATCTTACCAAACATTTTGTTCACTTCGCTTTTGCGTAGTGCTGTTGGCTGGTCTTTACCTAAAAAGTGTATAACGCCTGTTATATTTTTTATAGTTTGTATCATGTCATCTACCAACTTGCCATCTGCTGCTTCCAGCATCAGGTAGCCGGGAAATAATATTTTTTCTCTAAGTACTTTCTTGCCACCTACAACCTTGAAGACTTTTTCAACAGGGCATAGCACCTGGAATATAGCTTTACTCCAGCCACTAATCTTTACCTCTTTATCCAGGTATTCCTTTACCTTCTTTTCTTTACCACTTATTACGCGCAATACATACCACTTCGTATCCTGGTTGGTTGTATTGGCATCCTGGTTAGTTGTTACTTCTTCAGTCATCATGCTATGTTTACTTACCTAAAATATTGTACAGGAACGTCAGTACTCTTTCCGATACGAAATCCATACCGAATATCACCATTGTAACTATGACAAGTGAAACAAGTACAATAATAGTAGTTTGTTGCAGCTCATCCCACGAAGGCCAGGTTACCTTATGTACCAGCTCATCATACGCTTCCTGAATATAGCCACCAAATTTGCTCATAAAATAAAATTAAACAACCGGCAGTGGTGATGCATTGCCAATTACCATTCCTATCCTTATTAATTAGCCAGTCATCACATTAACTAATCAATTGCTGCACGGGCACTAGGATTCGAACCCAGATCAAAGGTTTTGGAGACCTCTATACTAACCGTTGTACTATGCCCGTATATCTAAAGAAGTAAAAGACAAATTAATAGTCTTTTAGCACTTCACCCAAACTAAAAAGCCAAAAAGCTAAACCTTTTGACTTTCCTGAGTGGGTAGCAAAGGTAATGAAATCTTTTTTTTAAATAAAAATTTTATCTAAAAACCTTACTTGCAAATATTTACAACATTAAAGGCGATAATAATTCAAGGCCGCTAAAATTGCCACGATATCTTTTTCAGTATTGTGGTAATGCATACTAATACGCACATACCCATTACGATAAATAACAATAACATTATTGTCGTGCAAATATTGCTGAAGGTCGTCTTTAGCAGCTATCAATACTATACTGCTACGGTTAGCCATTTGTTCTGTTCCTAGCAATTGTAAGCCAGTGTTTTTCAGTCCTGCTATCAATTGCTTTGTCAGGGTATTATTATGTTCCCAAATAGCTGTTAACCCTTTTCCAAGTTTTTTGTTGATAGCTGCTTCCAATATCAGCAATCCATGAAAATTCAGATGTCCCGGCTCATAGCTTTTCACAGAGGGTGCATATTTCCACTCTGCTCCTACCATTGCATAACTACCATTACCTCCTACAACCGGCCTATATTGCTTCAAAAACGCATCCGAAATATACATAACCCCGGTACCAAAGCCTGCATTCATCCACTTGTAGTTGCTGGCAATCAATACATCTATTTTCAGTTCAGTTAAAAATATGGGGATAGCACCCATGCTCTGTGTAGCATCAACTATGAAAACAATGCCATTTGCAGCGCAAAAGTCACCTATCTCTTTCAGGTCAAGTTTGTAGCCCGACATCCATTGCACATGGCTTATTGCTAATATCTCAATTTTATTATTTAATAATGACGCCTTTAACTCCTCAATATCTATTTCAAAGCCATCACCCGCTTCTATCCAGCTAATGTCAAAATTATTTATGCGGAAAGGCTCATATACCGATGGATAATCGTTCCGGTAAAGCATTACCTTCTCATCGCCTCTAAGCGACTGCACAATGGCGTTCAGAGCATAAGAGAAGTTGGGCACGAAAGCTATATTATTGACCGATGCTTTTAGAAAGTTGGCTACTGTTTGCCTAATGCGTTGCAGACCATGGTCGCGCAGTTCCTCAGCGGCACTACTGCTGCTGCTGGTCATTTTATTATACAGGGCATTGGTTGCTTCAAGTGTTTGCGCATCAAGCAAACCGCATGATGCTGTATTGAGATATATTGGTTGCACGTTGCTCATGATGCAATAAAATTAAGGAATAACAAAACAGCCTCCCAAAAGAGAGGCTGTTTTAAACTTTATAACCGGCAGAATAAATTCTGCGTTGTATTATTTGATGATTTCAGTTACCTGACCGGCACCTACTGTACGGCCACCTTCGCGAATCGCGAATTTCAGACCTTTTTCCATCGCTATCGGAGCGATCAATTTTACATGCAGGTTAACGTTATCGCCAGGCATTACCATTTCAACACCAGAAGGCAGTTCGCACTCACCAGTTACGTCGGTAGTACGGAAGTAGAACTGAGGACGGTATTTGTTGAAGAATGGAGTGTGACGGCCACCTTCTTCTTTGCTAAGTACATAAACTTCGCCTTTGAATTCAGTGTGCGGAGTGATGCTCTTAGGAGCAACGATAACCATACCACGACGGATATCTTTCTTTTCAATACCGCGCAACAGAAGACCTGCGTTATCACCAGCCTGACCTTGATCAAGAAGTTTTTTGAACATCTCAACACCAGTACAAGTTGAAGAAAGAGGAGATTCATTAAAACCTACGATCTCAACGTTTTCACCTACTTTAATGATACCACGTTCGATACGACCTGTAGCAACTGTACCACGACCAGTGATAGTGAATACGTCTTCTACAGACATCAGGAATGGTTGATCAACCGGACGAGGAGGTAGCGGTATATAGCTATCTACTGCATCCATCAGATCTTCTACAGCTTTTACCCACTGATCTTCGCCAGCAAGTGCACCTGTTGCAGAACCTTTAATGATTGGTGTGTTATCACCATCATATTCGTATTTGCTAAGCAATTCACGAATTTCCATTTCTACCAGGTCAAGGATTTCAGCGTCATCAACCAGGTCAACTTTGTTCATGAATACAACAATACGAGGAACGCCTACCTGGCGAGCCAAAAGTATGTGTTCTTTAGTTTGTGGCATCGGGCCATCAGTAGCAGCAACTACAAGTATAGC
>CBFGNI010000038.1:0-16653 GCA_965650105.1 uncultured bacterium
TCCTGTATAAAATAATATAAAAAGGCGCCACAAATTTTGTGGCGCCTTTTTTGTGACACTTCACTATCTATTCAGCCATCATTTCTTCAATCACAGCCGTAATATCTTCTGCATTTGGCTTGGAGAAATAGTCGCCATCGGTAGCATAAGCAGGGCGGTGAGCTTGTGCGGTAAGTGTGCGTGGTGCAACATCCAGCCAGCGGAAGCCACTTTGCTTTTCCATTACCTGCTGAAACATATATGCTGATGCACCACCTGGCACATCTTCATCAACAAAAAGAATACGGTTAGTTTTCTCCAGCGATTTAACTATCATGTGGTTGATATCAAATGGTAGTAAGGTACGCACATCAATCACCTCACAACTAATGCCCTGAGGTTCCAGGTAATTGGTAATAGCTTCTTCTATTACTCTAAGTGTTGAACCATAAGATACGATAGTTATATCTGCACCTTCGCGTACTATTTCAGGTACGCCAAATGGTACGGTAAAGCTATCGAGGTTGTCGGGCATTTTCTCTTTCAGCCTATACCCGTTCAGGCATTCTATAACTAAACCCGGTTCATCACTTTGTAGTAGCGTATTGTACATGCCTGCGGCCTGTACCATGTTTCTTGGTACGCACAAGTTCATACCCCGGATACTGTTTATGATCATACCTATTGGCGAGCCACTATGCCATATACCTTCCAGCCTGTGGCCACGTGTACGTACTATTATCGGGCATTTCTGTCCGCCGCGTGTGCGGTATTGCATGGTGGCTACGTCATCGCTTAATGGTTGCAGGCCATAAAGCAGGTAATCAAGATATTGTATCTCTGCTATCGGGCGAAGGCCACGCATAGCCATACCCAAACCTTGTCCAATTATGGTCGCTTCGCGTATGCCGGTATCGGAAATGCGTAATTCGCCATATTTTTCCTGTAAGCCTGCAAAGCCCTGGTTTACATCGCCTATTTTACCAAGGTCTTCGCCAAAAGCAAGTACTGCAGGGTTGTGCGCGAAAGTATGATCGAAGAATTTGTTCAAAATTTCATAGCCATTCAATACAGCAGAATCGGCTGAATATACGGGGGCTACTTCTTTTATATTGCTTACGCTGAATTTCGATTGTGAATGCAAATGCGAACTGAACTTTTCCCTGTTATCCTGGGATAGCGTATTATACAGATTACGCAGGTTTCTTACTGCATCGCTATTCTGTTTACACATACCCAATATGCGCCTCAGCGTCTGCATCACATCTTTGCGTATAGGTTCTTTTATTGCATTCAGTTGCTGAACTAACTGCGCTATTTGTGTGGCATGTTCGCCACCTTCATATACTACCTGGTTGCATGCAGTAGTAACTTGTTGTATTTGCTGGCGTATGGGTGTAACAAAATTATCCCAGGCACGTTGTTTAGCCGTTCGCGCTTCATTTTTTGCTTCTTCTTCTATTAGTTCAATTTCCTCTTGTGTAGTTATCTCATTATCCAGCAGAAAACTACGCATCTGTGTCAGGCAGTCCATCTCCTTTTCCCATTCCAGGCGCTCTTTACTTTTATAGCGCTCATGAGAGCCTGAAGTAGAGTGGCCTTGTGGCTGGGTGACCTCCTGTACGTGAAAAATAGCCGGAATATGTGTTTCGCGTATACGCTTTATTCCTTCCTGGAAGGTTTGTACAAGGCCGGCATAATCCCATCCTTTTACTGTGTAGATATTAAGCCCGCCTTTACGGTCGTCCCACTGCATACCGGCAAGTGCTTCGGATATTGAGTTCTTTGTAGTTTGGTATTTACGCGGTACTGATATGCCATAGCCATCATCCCAAATAAATATTGCCATTGGTACTTGTAAAACGCCTGCGGCATTCACTGTTTCCCAAAAAAGTCCTTCAGATGTTGAAGCATCGCCAATGGTGCAAAAAACCACCTCGTTACCATTGTTAGTAAACTTTTCGAAGCCCTTTTGTAGTTCTTTTACATTACGGTACATTTTCGATGCATTGGCCAGGCCCAATGCACGAACCATTTGCCCCGCAGTTGGCGAGATATCGCTAGAAGACTGTGGTGCTTTGGTAAGATCTTTCCATTCGCCATTATCATCCAGCCAGCGTGTACCATAATGGCCATTCATCATCCGGCCGGCTGTTGAAGGTTCATTTTCCACATCCGGGTTAGCGTATAATTGTGAAAAGAATTTTTCAATATCGCTCATGCCGGTGGCAAACATGAGGCTTTGATCGCGGTAATAACCGGAACGAATATCGCCGGGTTGCATAAACTTGGCTGCAGCTATCTGTGCCAGCTCTTTACCATCGCCAAAGATGCCAAATTTGGCTTTCCCTGTCAGCACTTCGCGTCGGCCAATAAGGCTGGCTTCGCGGCTGGCAATAGCAAGCCTGTAGTCGGCAAGTGCTTCTTGTTTAAAATCTTCGAACGATAATCTAGTTGAATTTCTAGTAGTTGTGGCTTCCTGCAGCATATCTTACAAAGGTAAAAGTCAATTCGCAAAAATGGAAAGTACAAAAATAAATAAAACTGCTGCCACAGTTGTTAGATATTGGGCGACATCCGTTTTTCTTCAATAGCCTTTTCCCATTTATCATAATCCAATACACTAAACTTCACTACGTCATATTGTAAATAATGTATTGCAAGAATATTAGCATCTGTATGCAACTGTTCGTTGGAAATGCTATTAATAGTATCCAGGTCGATAGATGCAGCGGGTATCGTAGCGCCTTCTATTACAAAAACTAGATGTTTTGGGGTTAAAACTAATCTGCCATGTTGCATAACAGTAGCTGAATCTACCCAAATAGCTGGTTCGCTTATCACCACACCTTCACGCTTCAGCTTTTCTTCTACAGTCCTTTCCATCACGTATCGGTTTTGTTATACTAAGTTAAGCTATCTAATCTATGCCACCACGTTCCTTAATGTATTGTTTGGTACGTAATGGCCTTAAAATGCGTATCATTTGCAGAATAACTGAAAGACATATTAGCCCCATACCCATATAAAATCCCCAGTTTAGTTCTTTGTTTTCCCCAAAAAATAGAAAGGCTAACAAAATACCATACACAGGTTCAAGGTTTACACTAAGTGTGGCAGTAAAAGAACTGATATATTTTAAGGCATTTAAAGCAAGCGATTGCGCCCACACTGTGCAACAAAGGCTGAGTATAATTAGCCAGAGCCAATCATATCTTACTGGAAGGAGTACAGTGTCGGGGTAGTATATTAGTTGCAAAGGGAGTAATAATGTTATTAATATCCAGCCGCTCCCCATTTCGTAAAACACCATTGTACGTGCAGGGTATTTATTGGCTATTCGTTTATTAAGTACAGTAAAAACAGAACTAAGTATAGCTGCAATAACCCCAAACAATATACCTAATCCATATAGTTGTTGAAAACGATAGATAAAATATACACCAATCAGTGCCAGTATACCAAGCATCAGCTCTATCTTGTCGTGTTTGCTTTTATTTACATACGGATCGAGCATTGTAGTAAATACACTGGCGGTAGATAAGCAAACCAAGGCAATAGACGCATTGGCGAACTTAATGGCACCATAAAAAGCCACCCAATGTATGCCCATAAGGCAACCAACAAGGGTTAATTGCAGCATATCGCGCCGCTGTATTTTTACCCATTGTTTGCGATAAAAAAGAATAGCAGCCATGAATAAAGCAGTTAGCAGCATACGGTACCAAACCAATATGGGTGCGCTAAGGCTTATGGCTCTACCCAATACCCCCGTAAAGCCCCAAAGTAAAACCGCCGTATGGATTTGTAATAAAGCTTTTTTCATGTGTTTGTCTCAAAAAAATGCAAACTTATAATTAAAAATAGGCTAGTAATATTTTATTCTTCTTTAAGAAAAAATATACCTGCATCAAATCTTATAACTACTTTTGTTCGCAATAGTTAAAACAAATTATCGTTTACCTTTCTCTGTTATAGGGTTTAATGAATAATACATATACCGATCTCGTACATCAGACCTTCGATTTTCCACAGGAAGGCTTTAGCGTTAAAGACAATTATCTTGAGTTTAACGGCGTTGACGTTAAAAAGCTCATTGATAAATATGGCACACCTTTCAAGTTGACCTATCTGCCTAAGATCGGAATGCAAATTGGCAAAGCCAAAAAGATGTTCAATGACGCTATTAAAAAGCATAAGTATGATGGGCAGTATTTCTATTGTTATTGTACTAAAAGCTCTCACTTTTCTTTTATAGTAGAAGAAACGCTGAAGCACGGCGTGCACCTGGAAACATCTTTTGCCTACGATCTTGAAATAGTAAAACAACTATACAAGCGCCGCAAGATCACGAAGGAAACCTATATTATATGTAATGGTTTCAAGACGAAACAATACACACGTAATATAGCCCGCCTGATAAACGACGGCTTTAAGAATGTAATACCTGTACTGGATAATAAAAACGAATTTGAGGACTATAAAAAATCAATTCGTTCAAAAGGACCTGTAAATATAGGTATCCGTATTGCCAGTGAAGAAGAACCTACTTTCGATTTTTATACTTCCCGCTTAGGTATCCGCAGCCGCGATGTACTGGAGTTTTATGTTGACAAGATAAAAGGCAACAACAAGTTTCAGCTGAAGATGCTCCACTTTTTTATGAATAAGGGTATCAAAGACGATATCTATTATTGGAGTGAGCTAAATAAGGTTGTAAATCTGTATTGTCAACTAAAGAAGATTTGTCCTGAATTGGACGGCTTAAATATTGGTGGCGGTTTCCCTATCAAGCATTCGCTTGGTTTCGATTACGATTACAACTATATGGTGAACGAGATTGTATCGAACATCAAAAAAGTATGTAAAAAGAATAAGGTTGATGTACCTAATATATATACCGAATTTGGCTCTTTCACAGTAGGTGAGGCCGGTGCAGTTATTTATAGTATTCTGGACGATAAGATGCAGAACGACCGTGAGATATGGTATATGATCGATAGTTCTTTTATCACCACTTTGCCGGATACCTGGGGTATTGGGGAAAAATTCCTCTTGCTGCCTATTAACCGTTGGGATAAAGAATATCAGGAAGTGCACTTAGGTGGGCTTACCTGCGATAGTCATGATTTTTATACATCTGAAGAACATATCAACGCCGTATTCTTACCTAAAATAGATAAAGAGAAAGGCTCAGAGCCTTTATACATAGGTTTCTTCCATACAGGTGCTTACCAGGATCAGCTAGCTGGTTATGGTGGTATCAAACACTGTATGATACCATCGCCCAAGCACGTGGTAGTAGAATATGATAAAAATGGTGAGTTGGAAGACTGGCTATATGCAAAAGAGCAGACAGCGCAAAGCATGCTGAAGATACTTGGTTACATAAGATAGTTAAAATAGAAAAAGGCGAAGTAGATACTTCGCCTTTCTTTTGCTTTGTTGTGTCGTCTGTCAAACTATAAATTCTTAGTTAACTGTTATAACCTGCGATTGAGGTTCAGCTTGCTCGTTCTTTGGCAGGCTTACATTCAATATACCATCTTCATATTTAGCGGTGATGGCTGAGGTATTCACCTTATCGTTCATCTTAAAGCTTCTTTTGAAAGAACGGAAGCTGTATTCGTTACGCACCCATTTAGTTGCTTCTTCTTTGTTCTCTTCTTTTTGTTCAAAAGAAATAGTCAGAATGTTTTTCTCTACCTGGATCTTGAAATCATCTTTCTTCAAGCCTGGTGCTACTACATGCAGTTCGTATTCTTTCTCTGTGTCTTTGATGTTTACAGGTACATTCATGTAGCCAGGCTCATCTGCTACACGGCTAAGGCCATTTTGAATGAAATCGTTCATTAAACCGCTAAAAGCGCGGGGGTGGATGTGGTAATTAGATTTTGCTTGAAACATAGTTTTGAATTTTTAATTGTTGTGTTTTAATCTTTACAACTACTGTTCAAACCATAGACCAATCTAATTTTTAGGACATTTTGGCGGTTTAAATTGATTTTTAATGACAAAATGTCTAAATATATGTAATTATGGACATCATTTATGGCGTATTAAGGCGATATGCCATCAGTTAAACCAAAATTAATTTCCTTTTGCCAAACCTTTTTCTGATATTTGCTATGCTTACGATGGGTTAGTAAGTACAGTCCTATCCCGACATAGTATGTATGTCGGGATTTTTTTATGCCCTAATTTGAAGTGATTTATTTACCTGATTCCAGCTACCCGGGCAACATAATCATCCACATTGCTGAATAGGAAATCAGGGTATTCACTACTGAATTTCATTTTTACAAAACCACCAAGTAGCGGTCTTGCTGCCGGTTGATTGAGGGATGCAGTATCAAGCGGAATTAATTCATATCCGGCATTGGGGAAATATTGCAATACACGAAGCGCCAATTCAACTCGGTTCATGTAGTCAGTACCTCCAATATGGTAAATGCCACTCTTGCCGTCTTTCAACAGCAGGAACATTGCTCTTGCAATATCCATTGCATTAGTTGGACTTGCGTATTGATCGTAAGGAAGTTTAAGCGTAAGTTTTTGATTGTTCTTGCATTGGTCAATTATGCGTGCTACAAAATTTTTACCTCTTGCCTCATCACCATAAATATTAGTTACACGCAGCACTAATGTGTTTTCAATTTCCCTCAATGCCATCTGCTCTGCCTCCAGTTTATGGCGTGCATAAACGCTTAATGGATTCAATGGAGCGTCTTCGCGGTATGGGCCGTTCTTACCATCAAATACATAGTCGGTAGAAATATAAACAAAGGTGGCACCGCATTGTTTAGCTACATCTACCAGGTTTTGTGTGCTTTGTACTGTTTGCTGATAGCTTTCATTTTCATGCGTTTCGCAATAGTCAACGTGAGTTAACGCACCGCAATGCACAATGATATCAGGATTATAATTTACTATGTCGAAATTATCGGGGTTGGGTTGTAATGTGTTGTAGAACACAAGTCCCGGCTGTTCGTAGGAGAAATAAGAGCCCACTACTTCCCATCCTTTTTCTGTAAAATGTTTTTGGCAATTGTTACCAACTAAACCCGACGCGCCTGCTATAAAAACTTTCATAAACTATATAGTGCGATAAAAATACAAAAGCCATCTTAATGATAAGATGGCTTTTGAAAAGAATTATAATATTATTTATACCGTTGCAGCATAAGCGCCAATGTTTGGCATTTCCTGCGGGTACATTTTCTTGTCAAGTTTTTCTTGCAATGCACTAAATGCTTTCAGTGTTATATCAATATCCTCATCGGTATGTGAAGCTGTAGGTATCAGGCGCAAAATGATCTGGCCTTTAGGAATAACCGGATAAACAACTACCGAACAGAAAATGTTATAGTTCTCACGCATATCGAATATAAGTTGCGTAGCATCGAACAACCCACCTTTCATGTGTACAGGGGTAACAGGTGTGTTAGTAGTGCCTATATCAAAACCACGATCGCGAAGGCCTTTTTGCAGCCTGTTTACATTATGCCATAGTTTTTCTTTCAATTCAGGTCTTGTACGCAACAGTTCAAGCCGTTTCAGGTTGCCTTTTACTATTGCCATCGGCAAAGATTTGGCAAACACCTGCGAACGCATGTTATAGCGAAGGAACGTCAATACTTTTTTATCGGCAGCCAGGAAACCACCAATACTTTCCATAGATATGGCGAAGGTAGAAAAGTACACATCTATACCATCCATGCAGTTTTGCTCTTCACCTATGCCGGCACCTGTTTTGCCCATAGTGCCAAAACCATGTGCATCATCTACAAACAGGCGGAATTCGTATTTGTTTTTCAGGTCAGCTATCTCTTTCACTTTACCCTGGTTACCGCTCATGCCAAAAACACCTTCAGTTATCACTAAAATGCCACCACCTGTTGTAGCAGCCATTTCAGTAGCGCGTTGCAATTGCTTTTCGCAATCTTCAACATTGTTGTGTTTGTAAACATAACGGTGCCCCGGGTGCATACGCAAACCATCTATAATACAGGCATGCGACTCAGCATCGTAAACTATTACATCGCGGCGGCTGCAAAGACTGTCGATGGCTGATACCATACCCTGGTAACCGAAGTTGAATAACATTGCATCTTCTTTACCAACAAATTCAGCAAGGTTTTTCTCCAGTTGCTCGTGGTAGTTTGAGTTACCGCTCATCATACGCGCACCCATAGGGTAGGCAAGTCCAAATTCTTCAGCAGCATCTTTATCTGCTTTGCGCACTTCCGGATGATTTGCCAATCCTAAATAGTTATTCAGGCTCCAAACAATACGCTCTTTACCCTGAAACATCATTCTGTTGCCTATTTCGCCTTCCAGCTTAGGAAATGCAAAATATCCCGGCGCTTTTTCAGCATAATCACCTATCGGCCCCAACCTGCTTTCAAACTTGGCAAATAAATCCATAATATGTTTATATATATTTTATATGAAGGATAAATTAAATAATCGGGGCGAAATTAACGAAAATATTGCTGAAAATGTAAGTTTTATAGTTTGCTTATACGCATTTTTGTAGCATAAAGCATACTCATGAAGCGGCTTCTGTTACTTATCTTTTTCCTGTTATCATTACCATTCTTGTCTGTTGCGAAGGAACCGGTTAAAAGGCCAAAGCTGGTAGTAGGAATTGTAATTGATCAAATGCGCTGGGACTATCTATACAGGTATTACGAACGGTATCAGGAAGATGGTTTTAAGCGCCTGATGAATGACGGGTTTAACTGTCAGAATACATTTATTAATTACTTACCATCCTTCACAGCTCCGGGGCATTCAGCAGTGTACACAGGTTCTGTACCAGCTATACATGGTATTGCTGCTAACGATTGGCTGGATAATGCAACCGGGCGGGTATGGTATTGCACAGAAGATACTACTGTAATACCTGTGGAGGGTAGCTATATTGCAGGTAGGATGAGTCCGCGTAATTTACTGGTAACCACTATAACTGATGAACTGAAACTTGCTACAAACGCACGTTCTAAAGTATTTGGAATTTCTATAAAAGACAGGGGGAGTATTTTGCCTGCAGGGCATATGGCAAACGGGGCCTTTTGGTTCGATGATAGCACGGGCAATTTTATTAGCAGCTCCTACTATTACAAGCAATTGCCGCAATGGATGCACGACTTTAACGCTAAGCGCCATGCCGACACTTTTATAAACCAGGCATGGAATACACTGTACCCGATAAATACATATTTACAAAGCACGGAAGATGATTCAAAATATGAAGGTGTATTAGCGGGAGAAAAAGAACCGGTATTTCCGCATAGTGTAAAAAAGGGCATTTATGGCTACTATAATTTACGGTTTGTGCCTGGTGGCAATACGCTTACATTCAATGCCGCAAAAGAATGTATAAGGGCCGAACAACTGGGGCGAAATGGAACAACTGATTTTCTTTGCCTGAGTTTTTCTACAACAGATTATACCGGCCATAATTTTGCGCCTAATTCGATTGAAGTTGAAGATATGTACCTGCGCTTAGATAAGGAACTTGCTTCTTTTCTTCATTATTTAGATGATATGGCAGGTGCAGGTAACTATACAATATTTCTTACTGCCGATCATGGTGGGGCGCACAACGCCAGCTTTATGAAAGACAGAAATATACCTGCCGGTGCTGACGATCCAGCAATATCATCAACCAATTTGAGGAGTGCTATTCAAGAAAAATTTGGTACCGACCAACTAATAAGATCAATTACTAATTATCAGGTGTATCTAAACGATGAATTGATTGCCGAAAAGAAAATTAATAGGAGCGATGTAAAACGTGAGATAATAAATTGGTTGAATACTCAGCCCGCTGTGGCGTATGCTGCCGATATGGAAACACTTGAAAATACACCCATACCGCACCCTATTAAAACTATGATGATAAATGGGTATAATCGTAAACGCAGCGGTGTTATACAAATAATACTTGAACCGGGCTGGTATAGCGGTGAGCATGGTGCCACAGGTACTACGCATGGTTCGTGGAACCCATACGACACACATATACCACTGCTTTGGTATGGATGGGGCATACAAAAAGGGAAAACATACAGTACCACTTATATTACAGATATATCGGCTACACTGTCTGCTTTACTGCATATTCAAATGCCGGACGGCTGTATAGGAAGTGTAATACCCGGTATTATTAATAATAACTAATGGCGCGCTAACCTGCGAAATAAAAGAGGCTGCAATGCAACCTCTTTCGTAAATGTCATTAAATTTAATCTTATTAGCTATGCTTTGGTATTTGCCCAGCACCTGCGTAGTAGCGAGCCCAATAGGTGTCATTCAGGTTGCTGATGGCAACACCACGGCTGCTGCTGGAGTGGACAAAATAGTTGTTCATAAGATATACGCCAACATGCGAAATACGTTTGCCCCGTGTACGGAAGAAAACAAGGTCACCTTCTTTTAGCTTGTCAGTATCCCACACCATACTGCAGTTGTTAAACTGTTCAAATGCTGTACGTACAACATCAGTTCCAAAAACAGATTCGTATAGGCGCTGTACAAATGCTGAGCAGTCGATGCCATTTTTATCATTGCCGCCCAAGCGGTAACGTACGCCGTACCATTCGTCTATAAAATTGTATAAAGAAAGATTAGTAATTGCTTTTGCCGGAACACGCAGCATATCTGCATATTTCAGTTGCATACCCGTAACGCCAACAGGCGAAGTGCTTCTTTTTATGCGGGTTTCTATAGTTGCGGTACTTACCGTATTAGCGTTACCACCTTCTAAAGTGATATTTTCAATAAATTTTGGATTATGTTTTGCGTTGTGAGATAGGGAAGGACTATTGATATTCTTGTTTGCGCTACAACCCACCAGCACCAGTGAGGCTGCAAGGCATACACTTTGACATGTAGTCTTCAGATCGATCATCAGTAAGAAATTTGGGTGTTGATTGCAAATATATAGTTATCGGGTTGTTAATGCAAGTTTTATTGGCTCGATTAACATTTTGTTGATATGACCGTAAATTTGAAGATAACATGATACCGTATAAAAATAGAAATAGTAATTCAGGTATTGTGGCCTACGAGGCAGGTGGCAATTTTATCATTATTCGTTTTAAAGATGGCGGAACCTATTTGTATAATGATACAAAACCTGGGGCTAAACATGTAACTGCAATGTTGCGACTGGCTACAAATGGGAAAGGCCTGGCTACTTATATAAATAAGTATGTACGGGAAAATTATGATCGAAAAATATAAAATAAAAAAAAGGAACATCCGTTTTGATGTTCCTTTTTTGAGTAAATGAAATGGGACTACTTTTTATTTCTTATTGCTGACTTGGCAATGTAAACTTTATGCCCTTTATCATCTATCCAGTAGTATTTTGAATCATTGTCGATATATATGGTTTGACCTTTGGGGCCTTCTTTGCCATCATATACCTGGTCGGTAACATGAGCAGCACCTTTGGCAGCTACTTCAGCGGTTTTATTACCTACTTTTTTAGCACCTTCTTTTACTTCCTGCGCACCTTTCTTAGCGCCATCCTTTACTTCGTCTTTTACCTGTGCTTGTGAAGATATGTTGAAGCACAATGCACAGGCAGCCATCATAATGAGTATCTTTTTCATAGTATTATTTTTTACTGGATTATATGTAAAAATTATGCCTTGAAACCAGATTTAGATACTGTAAAATGTTAAAAGCAAAAAGAGGAACGCCGTTATGACGTTCCTCTTTATTCGTAGCGAGGACAGGGATCGAACCTGTGACCTTTGGGTTATGAGCCCAACGAGCTACCGCTGCTCTACCTCGCGATGTGGATGCAAATGTACGGGGTTGATATTGATTTACCAAACGCTTTTCTTTTTATTTCTTTTACGCGATGCATCGTGTTACTTTTACAATCTTATGTCAGCAGAATTTCGTTCGGGTTTTGTAAATATTTTTGGTGCACCCAATGCAGGTAAATCTACTTTGCTCAATGCATTATTAGGTGAGCAATTGGTTATTACATCGCACAAGGTGCAAACCACCCGCCATCGTATATTAGGTATCCTCAACGAACCTAACTACCAGATCGTTTTTTCTGATACGCCGGGTATTATTGAGCCAAAATATAAATTGCACCAGAAAATGATGATGCAGGTAAAAAGTGCGCTGGAAGATGCAGATGTGGCTATATTAATGCATGATATATCGGCACCGGTAGAAGAATTTGAAGCTGTTATGGCACTGCTGAAACTGAACGCACCTGCTATATTATTGCTCAATAAAATTGATACGGTAAAAGACAAAGCTGAGATAGAGCAAAAGGTAAAATTCTTCTCAGAAAAATATCCTGCATGGAAAATACTACCTGTATCGGCACAAAAGAAAACGAATATAGATAAGATAGTCCCGCTGCTTTTGGCGCAATTGCCGGAAGCTCCTCCATATTATCCGGAAGACAGCATGTCGGATAGGCCGGTTCGTTTTTTTGTTAGCGAATTGATACGCCAGCAGATATTTAATATGTATCACGAAGAGATACCTTATCATACGGCGGTCATTATACAATCGTACGAAGAAAAAGCAACACTGAATGTTATAAAGGCTGAAATAATTGTGAGCCGCGAAACACAAAAGATCATACTTATAGGAAAAGGTGGCAGCCTCATCAAACAGTTGGGTATTAAATCGCGTCAGGCAATTGAAGAATTTACCCAGGCCAAAGTGCATCTTGAGCTATTTGTAAAAGTGCGCCCTAAATGGCGCGATAATGAGAACTACTTGCGCGAGTATGGCTATAACACTTAATGAGCCATATATACAAGAGTTGCAGGCTAATTGGTACAAACCCTATGTTCAGCAAGTAGATATACTCCGGCTCGATGTTTTACATCCTGTAGTATCGGGCAATAAATGGTATAAACTAAAACGAAATATCATTTTTGCCAAAGAACATGGCTTCAAATCAATACTTACATTTGGTGGCGGATATTCTAATCATCTGGTAGCCACAGCGGCAGCAGCACAATATCATGGATTAGGGGCTATTGGCATAGTTCGTGGTCAATACAGCCAACTTACACCCACATTGCAGGTTTGTCAACAATACGGTATGCAACTGGCATTTGTACCACAACAGGAATACAGGTTAAAGACTGATGAGGTATGGCTGAATGAATTGCTTGAAAAATATGATAACCCTTTCCTGATACCTGAGGGTGGAGCTAATGTGCAGGGCAGGGAGGGTGCAGCGGAAATTGCTCAATACATTCTTCCTGATTATACGCATATATGTTTATCTGCCGGTACGGGTACCACGTTTATTGGTTTACGTAATGCGTTGTCTGAAGAACAGTATATGCTGGGCTACGTACCCATGAAAGGTGGTACCTACCTGAAATCTGAAATTACACCGTTTGTTACAGATAATAATTGGAAGCTTTTTGATGACTTTCATTTTGGTGGCTTTGGGAAATATACTGATCAGCTTATCAATTTCATGAATAAGTTTTATGAACAACACCGTATTCCGCTGGACATTGTATATACTTCTAAAATGATGTACGGTATAGAACACCAGTTAGCTGAAGGTATATTTCCCGCAAGTGCCAAAATATTATGTGTACACACTGGTGGTTTGCAAGGTAACGCGTCTGTATCACATAGGTTGGTGTACTAGTGTCCTGTGCATAATATATTATATTGCATACCTAAGCAGTAGCATATGTCAGAAATCCATACCGCTAAAAAGGGTAACAGGCTTACTTTATATATAATTATCGCACTGGTCGCGGGTATTGTTTTAGGTTTTGCATTCAACTCTGGTTATGTGCAAACTGAAAATACACAGTTAGCGCTTCTTGATAGCCAGAGCAATGCTTTGCAAACGCAGATAAAGGCTATAACGGATACTGGCAGTTCGCGGTATAAAGATGTAGTTACCGCAAGGCTGCAACTAGCTAAGCAATCTGCCGCGATCATGGAAACGCGCGACCATAAATTGGAACCATTCTCATTAATGGCAGATATTTTCCTCCGGCTAATAAAAATGATAGTAGCACCCCTGGTCTTTTCAACACTTGTAGTAGGTGTAGCTAAACTGGGCGATATGAAAGCCGTAGGGCGCATTGGTGGTAAAACATTGCTTTGGTTTTTTAGTGCATCATTTGTCAGCCTGTTATTAGGTGCCATACTGGTCAATTTTTTCAAGCCTGGCATAGCTATGCATCTATCAGTGCCCGATGTAACACTGGATACCGGCATTAAAAGAACAGCGCTTACCCTAAAAGACTTTTTATATCATGTATTCCCTGCCAGCGTTTTTGAATCGATGGCTAAGAACGAGATATTGCAGATTGTTGTATTCGCATTATTTTTCGGTGTGGCTACGGCTGCAATTGGTGAAAAAGGTGAGATTGTAATAAAGGCTTTCGACGCTATATCGCACGTTATTCTTAAAGTAACCGGATATGTAATGAATTTTGCACCACTGGCTGTTTTTGGTGCAATGACCGCAATTATCGCCAAACAAGGCCTGGGTATTTTAAAAACATATTCCATATTTATCGGCGAATTCTATTTTGCATTGTTGCTTTTATGGATATTGCTATTACTGGCGGGTAGCCTGTTCGTAAAGCGACGAATATTTACTTTGATACAACGAATAAAAGAACCTACTATGCTGGCATTTAGTACCAGTAGTAGCGAAGCGGCTTTCCCTAAAACAATGATGGAGCTGGAGCGTTTTGGTTGCGAAAACCGTATTGTAAGTTTTGTTTTGCCACTGGGTTATTCCTTCAATCTTGATGGCTCGATGATGTATATGACATTTGCCTCTTTATTTATTGCACAATCTTATGGTATTCATTTAGATATAGGCACACAAATGAGCATGCTTATGGTGTTGATGCTTACCAGTAAAGGTATTGCGGGTGTACCGCGTGCATCTCTGGTAGTTATTGCCGGTACGCTAGCTACTTTCAATATTCCTGAAGCTGGCCTGGCTCTTCTATTAGGTATAGACCCCTTGCTGGATATGGGCCGTAGCGCTACCAATGTAATAGGCAATAGCGTGGCTACAGTTGCTGTAAGTAAATGGGAGCGCGCACTTGGTGACTGAAATATGGGTTAAATTCTTTATTTTCACCCCTTTAAGAAAAATCTTCATGCACGATTTTATTGAGCTTTTGAAAGAGCTGATGAATGCTGAGAAATTAGCAGCGCTTGTTACCCTATATGGCGGCCTGTATCTGGTAGCTTTTATCATATTTGCTGAAACAGGTTTATTCGTTGGTTTTTTTCTTCCCGGCGATTCATTACTATTTGTTACAGGCCTTATGATAGCCAATTCATTGAACCCTACTGATAGCCATTTATTGAACCTTGTTTACTGGATATCGCTTATTAGCGTTGCAGGTATTTTTGGTAATATGGTTGGCTACTGGTTTGGTAAAAAGACAGGGCCTTTACTTTTTGAGCGTAAGGATACACTATTATTCAAACGTAAGCATATTATACAGGCAAAGGAGTTTTACGATCAGCGTGGTGGTAGTGCTATTATTTTAGCCCGCTTTCTGCCTATTGTACGCACTTTTGCGCCTATAGTAGCGGGGGTGGTGAAAATGGATAAAAAGAAATTTTTTCTGTTCAATATAATAGGCAGCGTAGCATGGGTATCTAGCATGACCTTAGCCGGATTTTTCCTGGGTGAAAATGATTGGGTGAAGCATAATTTTGAAAAAATAGTTATTGGTCTTATTGTCGTAACTACCGCACCTGTGCTTTTTAAAATGTTCTTTGGTAAGAAAAAATCGCCTATACAGGAAGTGAGTGAAGATGTAGTAGAGGAAGCGTTTACTTCTGAAAAAGAAGAAAATACACTTTAGCTACATGCAAGACAATAAAAAAGTAATTTCTTTATTAAGTATCCCAGTGTTGGTAGCAGCACTGGGATATTTTGTTGATATATACGATCTGCTATTATTCAGCATAGTACGTATAAAAAGCTTAAAGAGCCTGGGCCTGACTGATGAGTTGGTTAGCAGCGAAGGTATGTCCATCATCGGGCATCAAATGTTTGGCCTTCTTTTGGGTGGTATATTATGGGGTGTGATGGGTGATAAGAAGGGGCGGCTCAGTGTACTTTTCGGTTCTATTCTATTATACTCGGTGGCTAATATTGCAAATGGTTTTGTGCAAACTGTAGAACAGTATAGTATCTGCCGGTTTATTGCAGGTATTGGGCTGGCTGGCGAATTGGGGGCGGGGATTACACTGGTAAGCGAATTAATACCTAAGGAAAAACGAGGCATTGCAACTTCCCTTGTTGCAGGTATTGGTCTTACAGGTGCAGTGGCAGCTTATTTTATTGCACAAAGTTTCGATTGGCGCGTGTGCTATTACATAGGCGGCGGTCTGGGCCTGGCGCTGCTTTTATTACGTGTTACTGTGTTTGAATCGGGAATGTTCAAAAATATTCAGCATGAAAAAATAAGCAAGGGCAATTTTTTAATGTTTTTCAATAATCGAGAACGTTTCAGGAAGTATTTGCTGAGCATACTTATAGGTCTGCCCACATGGTATGTTATAGGAATTCTGGTGTCTTTTTCCAGAGAGTTTGGTAAAGCTTTTAATATAGAAGAAGAAATAAACCCCGGTAAAGCTGTCATGTTTGCTTATGTAGCAATT
>CBFGNI010000039.1:0-16563 GCA_965650105.1 uncultured bacterium
GAAATAGTAATTGTACCTGGTAAACGTATTTTGTATTATTTGCCTCGGTACGCCCCATTTCTTTTTCAGCATTTTTTCGTTGCTCCAGGCTTCCCGCTTCTTATTTATTTTCAGCTCCAGGGCCAGCTGCATTTTTTCCTCTTTAAGCTTAGCCCTTGTTTTTTGATCCTTTTCCCGTTGTTCTTTTATTTTGGCAAGGCTATCCGTTCGCACCTTACGGGCTGCTTTCAGGCTATCGGTAAACTTGGTTCGCACAGCTATTACACTATCGTTATAGGCTTTTCGCGCTGCGGTCATACTGTCGGTTAAGTGTTTTCTTACGGTGGCTACGCTATCATTATAAGCCTTTCTTTCGGCCTTTATACTATCCAGCCGCGCTTGCCGTACTACTGCCACGCTATCGCCATACCGCTTACTTTGCCGGTATTCTCTTATAACTGCCAAGCTATCCGACCGCTTTTTTTGCACCGTCCTTATACTATCGGTAATAGTTTTGCGGGCGGCTATGGTACTATCTGTCAGCCGTTGCCGTTCAGCTCTTATCGAGTCGATATATGCAGTACGAACTTCCTTGATAGAGTCTGTACGCCTTTGCCTTACATCGGTTACACTGTCCTTATATTGTTTGCTGGCCCTGTATTGCCGTATGCTGGTCAGGCTGTCGGTAATTATTTTCCGGGCAGCACGCATACTATCAGTCACCCGCTGTCTTTCGGTCCTAAGGCTGTCGTAATACTGTTTACGCGCATTATTTGTAGAGTCTAATATCCTTTTACGTGCGGCAGCAATGCTATCTGTATTTACTTTTTGTGCAGATGCCGGTACTACGAATACAAACGAAGCTATAAATATTGATATATATGATAATATGATTCTTAAGCTCAAAGTGCTGAAAGGCTTTTGCTTCAATATATAACTGAAAAACTAAAAAAATATTTTACCAGCCTGCGTACTGTTGTATGAGGATGGCAATGCCATCAAAAATAGTTAAAAAAAGAGTTTACAAGAGTAATATAAATGTATAATTAATTTAATTTAACGTTAAAGGCATTTAATACCTGCCGGCTACATATTTATTTGGCCGAAAGCGTAAATTGCATGCCCGGCTATGAGTAAACGACGCAAAAAAAAAGGTAATTTCTTTGAAAGGCTAGGTAAGGAGTATAGAATGACTTTTATTGATGAAGAGTCGTTGGAAGAGGTGAGCTCTTATAAGCTGAGTATGGCGAAGTTATATATATTGGGCAGTAGTTTATTTGTAGCAATTGTACTTATTACTGTAACTATTATGTTGCTAACGCCATTGAAGTATTATATACCGGGTTATGGAAATGATAAAGCAAGAATACAAACTATAAAGCTCAAGCAGACTGTTGATTCTTTATCGGATCTTGTAATGGCACAGCAGGAATATGAGAACAATATAAAGACGATAATAAACGGCGATATGCGTAAACGTGATACAAATGTGCTGGATATGAAAAAAGTGCAGCAGGAGGATATAAACAGCATAGTGCCACAAACCAAAGAAATAAAACAGAATGCAATAGAAGGAATTAAAAAGGAAGAGAAGAAAAGGCAACAGTAACAATATGGAGCAGCAACAGGAAAAATATAGAAACACACTACGCTATGTAGGCCTGGGTACACAGTGGATGGTACTCTTGCTGATAGCAGTATGGGGTGGCTATAAGCTGGATGGCATAACAGGATGGAAATTTCCTTTGTTCATTATACTACTACCTGTTATTGCATTAGGATATTCGCTTTGGCAAGTAATAAGGATGTTTAATAAGCCGCAAAAATGAAGAACAATTTTATCATCATCATCTTAGGTATATTTCTCTTATTGAGCGGCATGTTTTATGCGCTGAAAATATATGTGCCAGAGTTCAGTTATCCTGTCCTGATGACCGGTAATACGGTAATGGCAGTATTATGCATTGTTAGCTATCTACTGGTAACAAAGCAAATAGGTGGCAGGCCCGATGCTTTTGTGCGGGGCGTATACGCATCTTCTTTCTTAAAGCTTTTTGTATGTATGGTATCAATACTTGTATATGCAATGGTTAACAAACCTCATGTACATAAACCCTCTATATTCGTATTGTTGGGTATATACGCTGTTTACTCGGCTACAGAAACAATTATTTTATCAAAAATGGCACGAAGAGCGAAATGATATGGCAAAGCAGGAAACGTCATTAAAATATTTACAAAACTTTCTACCAAAAGATACTTTTGAAATGGTGATGCCTTATTTCAGGCAGCACACCATATATCTTAACTTAACGCGCGAACGTAAAAGTGTATTGGGCGATTACCGTAACCCAACCAAAGATTACCCTTATCACCAGATAAGTATTAATATCAATCTGAATCCGTATAGCTTTCTTATAACATTGCTGCACGAACTGGCACATTTGCTAACCTATGAGCATTTTAAAAACAAAGTATCACCGCACGGAAGCGAATGGAAAACTCAATTTCGTCACGTATTGATACCATTTATAGGGAAAGGGATATTTCCTAAAGATGTAGAAAAAGCATTGATAGCATATATACATAACCCTGCTGCCAGCACCTGCAGCGATATTAATCTCTTCAAAGCCCTCTACAGGTACGATGAGGCTAAGCCTAACCATCTTTTAGTAGATGAGCTGGAAATTGGGCAATGGTTCGAATCGGACGGGCGTTTTTTTGAAAAAGTAGAAGAACTGCGCACCCGCAGTAAATGCATGGAGCTGACCACAGGTAAAATGTATCTTTTCCAGGATATTGTTGAGGTTAGGCAGATAAAGCGCGACTGGCGGCGAATAGCGTAAGAACCGGCAGAATATTTCCCCCGTATTTTCACCCTGTTAAAGATAGCGGGTGTATAACCAATCGCATTGGTTTATTTGTACATTTGTGCCTCCTAAAATAAAGTAAGGATGAAATTTAAACACACACTTCTGGCAAGTGCGGCCATACTATCATTAGCTGCATGCCAACAAAAGGAAGGTAAAGACGGCGAGAAGGTATCAAGAAAATTACTTGATCCTGCGAATATGGATACAACCGTTCGCCCTGGCGATAACTTCTTTCTGTATGCTAACGGTACCTGGTTGAAGAACACGCCAATACCTGCTTCTGAAACAAGATGGGGCAGCTTTAACCTGCTGGCAGAAAATAACTACAATGCATTGCATACGCTGCTTGACGAAGCAGCAGCTAATAAAGATGCTAAAAAAGGCAGTGCAGAGCAGAAAGTAGGCGATATGTACCGTAGCGGTATGGATACTGTTGCTATTGATAAAGCAGGCTTAACGCCTATGAACGGCGTATTGAGCCGTATAGATGCTGTAGCTGATGCTAACAGCCTGTTAAACGAAATTACTTTGGAACAGACACAAGGTATAGGCCAGGTGTTTGCTTTCTATGTAGCACCCGATGATAAGAATGTAACTAAACAAGCTGCACAATTTTTCCAGGGTGGTTTAGGTTTACCTGACCGCGATTATTATTTCAATAAAGACGCACGTACTACTAAAATACGCGATGCTTACCAGGTATACCTGGTAAAAATGCTGACCATGATGGGTAGCGATAGCGTTGCTGCTAAGAAAGATGCTGCAGATATTTATAAATTGGAGCTGGCATTAGCAGGTGCATCAATGACGCGTGTAGAAATGCGCGATCCTTACAAACTGTACAACAAGTACAATGCTGAAAGCATGAACAAGTTGACACCGGGTATGGATTGGAATACTATCTTGAAAAACCTGAAAGCTAATCCAACTGATTCTTTCCTGGTTGGCCAGCCTAAGTTCATGCAGGAAGTTGCTAAACAACTGAAAGCAACACCTATCGACGTTTGGAAAAAATATTTGAAGTTCCACGCAGTTAACGATATGGCTCCTTACCTGAGCAGCAATTTCGATAACGCACGCTTTGATTTTTATGGTAAAACAGTACGTGGCCAGGAAGAACAAAAGCCACGCTGGAAACGCGTAATGCAAGTAACTGATGGTTCGGTAGGTGAACTATTGGGCCAAATGTATGTTGACAAAAACTTTAAGCCTGAAGCTAAAAAGCGCATGCTTGAACTTGTGAACAACCTTCAACAAACATATGCAGACCGCATCAAACGTCTTGACTGGATGTCTGAAGGTACCAAGCAAAAAGCTTTGGCTAAACTGAATACATTCCTTAAGAAAATTGGTTACCCTGACAAATGGAGAGATTACAGCAAACTGGATATAGTTGGCAACGACTATGTGAAAAACATCCTTGCCTCTTCTGCTTTCGATTATGATTACATGATCAATAAACTGGGCAAACCTGTAGATAAAACAGAATGGGGTATGACACCTCCAACAGTTAACGCATATTATAACCCTGCATTCAACGAGATCGTTTTCCCTGCTGGTATCCTTCAGTTCCCGTTCTTCGATCAGGATGCTGATGATGCTATAAACTACGGTGGTATCGGTGCTGTAATAGGCCACGAAATGACACACGGTTTCGATGATCAAGGTCGTCAGTACGATGCTGATGGTAACCTGAATGACTGGTGGGCTCCTGAAGATGCTAACAAATTTAACGCAAAAGCGAAAATGGTTAGCGACCAATTCAACGGTTATACTGTACTGGATACTGTACACGTAAACGGTGCGTTAACAATGGGCGAAAATCTTGCCGATCTTGGTGGTTTGGCAATTGCTTACGAAGCATTCAAGAAAACAAAACAAGGACAAGGCACTGAAAAAATAGATGGTTTTACTCCTGACCAACGTTTCTTCCTGAGCTGGGCACAGGTATGGCGGATTAAAGTGCGCGATGAAGAAGCTGCTACTTTGATCATGACCGATCCTCACTCTCCGGGTCTGTGGCGTTGCAATGGTCCGTTGAGCAATATGCCTGAATTCTATCAAGCATTCAACGTACAACCGGGCGATAAAATGTACCGTCCTGATAGCCTTAGGGCAAAAGTTTGGTAGTAGATACTATTCTTAAAATAATAAAAAATCCCGCTGCAATCGCAGTGGGATTTTTTATTGAAGAATGTTTTTTAAAAAATATCTGCCGTATTTATGGAATAGGAAAAACTACTGCATCCTAAAGGTGTTAAACGTAAAAACAACTTAGTTCGTCACTGTATCGCAATAAAGCATTGTATGTAGCTACTACAAAGCTGAAGAAAACAATATGCTGACAGTATAGAGTTGTTAACGCTTTAACTTAATAGTAATATTTATTGTTTACCTGTTTATAAAACATTTGGTATGAAGACTAAACTATTTTGCCTTTTGGCTATGTTGTTATTGAGCTTTGCCGGCAAAGCTTTGGCGCAATCGGGCGCGATCTCAGGTACGATATTAGATGAAAGTGGTAACCCCCTGAAAGGGGCTGTTATAAAAGTTGCAGTTGGTAGCACTGCAAAGGGTAGTGCACAAACTGATATAGATGGGAACTACACAGTGAAGCCATTAGCGGCAGGACGTTATGATGTAGATGTCTCGATGCCGGCGTATGTAACTAGTAGAACAAAAGGTGTAGTTGTTAGCCCCGGTAAAACAACTGCATTGGATGTTAAGCTCAAAATTGCTACAAATGAGCTAAGCGGTGTTACTATTACCGCATATAAGGTGCCGTTAATAGACAGGTTCAACCCCGGGGCCCGTTCTGTTGTTACTCACGAACAAATTGACAAAATGCCAACACGTAGTGTTAATGATGTTGTTGCAAATGCACCATCTGTGTACAGCCAGCAGAAAGAGTTGCGTGTTGCGGGCGGACGTACGCAAAGTGCAAATTATTATGTTGGCGGAACACCGGCTGAAAGCAAAAAGGTAAAAGGTTGCTTTCCACCGGCACCCGGTAGTTATTATCCCGGTACGGAAAGCTATAAGAAAGATGCTGAAAATGATTTTCGGTCGGTAAAACTTAGCCCGCTTTCTACCTTATCTGTTGATGTGGACAGGGCATCTTACAGTAATATTCGACGCTTTATTAATGAAGGCCAGCGCCCTCCGGCCGATGCAGTGAGGGTAGAAGAGATGATCAACTATTTCGATTATGAATATCCGCAACCTAAAGGCGATGATCCGATTGCAATAGTTACCGAAATGATAGATTGTCCGTGGAAGAAAGGACATAAGTTGCTGCATGTTGGTATGCAGGCAAAAGAAATAAGTACTGATCGATTGCCAGCGTCGAACCTGGTATTTCTAATAGATGTTTCGGGTTCTATGATGACGGAAAATAAATTACCATTAGTAAAATCATCTTTGAAATTATTGGTGAATAAACTACGTGAAGAAGATAAAGTATCGATAGTAGTATATGCAGGTAGCGCGGGCCTGGTGCTACCACCTACATCGGGCAGCGATAAAGAAACGATCATCAATGCGCTCGATAGGCTACAGGCAGGTGGTTCCACAGCTGGTGGGGCGGGCATACAGCTTGCCTATAAAGTAGCAAGTGAGAATTTTATGCGTGGCGGCAATAATCGTGTTGTGCTTGCTACAGATGGCGACTTTAATGTAGGTGTAAGCGGTGATAACGAATTGGAAGATCTTATCGTAAAACAAAGGGACAAAGGTATTTATCTTACTTGTCTGGGTTATGGCATGGGCAACTATAAAGACTCGAAAATGGAGGTGCTGGCCGATAAGGGTAATGGTAATTATGCTTATATAGATAATATAGAAGAGGCCAACAAAACACTGGTGAAAGAGTTTGGAGGCACCATATTTACCATTGCCAAAGATGTAAAAGCGCAAATTGAATTTAACCCTAAATATGTAAAGTCTTACAGGTTGGTTGGTTATGAAAACCGCGTGCTGAATGCAGAAGATTTTAAAGACGATAAAAAAGATGCAGGTGAAATGGGGAGCGGGCACACTGTAACCATACTTTATGAAATAATACCTGCAAAAAGGGATGATGAAGTGAGCGATGATTTGAAATATCAGCAATCAACCGCTACGGGTAGCAATGAATTTGCTACCATAAAATTCAGGTATAAAAGGCCCAATGCCGATAAAAGTAAAGAAATGGTGCATGTAATAAACCCGAACACAAAACGCATAGATCTTGCCAGTGATAATGTGCGGTTTGCATCATCGGTAGCGATGTTCGGTATGCTGCTGAAAGATTCTAAATACAAAGGCGTAGGTACTTATGATATGGCACTTGCACTGGCACGTTCAGCAAAGGGAAAAGATAAAGAAGGCTACCGTGCTGAATATATAAAGATGGTAAAGGCGATGAATAATGATAAGAGTATAGATGACGAGGATAATTCAGGTTTGGGTTGGAATGGAGTTGATTAAATGATTAGCTATTTGATAATAAAGGGCGCAATATTTGCGCCCTTTATTAAATTAAAATCCTACGTTATTTCGAAAAATCTTAATAGCTATTGCTAATAGTATCACCCCAAAAAACTTACGCACTACCAATATACCTGATGGGCCAAGTAACCTTTCTAAAAGGTTGAGTGAGCGGAGTGTGATGAATATGAAAATAAGATTGACAAGGATTGCTATCAGAATGTTGTGCGCATCGTAGTTTGCTTTAAGCGACATAATCGTTGTCAACGTACCCGAACCGGCAATAATAGGGAAGGCAATAGGCACTACATTGCCCGCCTTGCCATCCTTTTCAGTACGGAATATCTCGAGGCCCAATACCATTTCAAGTCCAAGTATGAATATTACTATAGAACCTGCGATAGCGAAAGAATGAATATCCAGCCCCATAAAGTTCAATACCTCCTCGCCTACAAAAAAGAAAAGAAGCATCAACGCACCTGATACAAGTGTGGCTTGTATAGCACTAATACCACCCATCTTCTTTTTAAGGCCCAATAGCAATGGAATAGAACCAAGCATATCTATTACAGCAAAAAGCGTAAGGCTCACAGTAACTATCTGAGATATATCGCGACTAACTTGCATAACTCCGGCAAAGATACGATGCTTTAAAACGTCGTTTTTATAACCGTATAGCTTATTTTTACCGACTTAATTATTACAGATATGAGTTTGACAGGATATAAACATACTGTAGCTGACCGTTTTATGCGCTATGTACAGATAGATACGCAAAGCGATCCGGCTTCAGGCACGCAGCCATCTACTGAAAAGCAAAAGGACTTAAGCCGCATATTGGTAAAAGAATTGCAGGAAATTGGCATAAAGGATGCTGAGTTGGATGAATATGGCTATGTATATGCTACCATACCTGCTACCAGCAAGAAAAATGTACCCGTGCTATGCTATTGCTCGCACGTTGATACAGCGCCAGATTGCAGTGGTAAGGATGTAAAACCTATACTTCATACAAAATACGACGGTAAAGATATTGTACTGCCCGACGATCCTACGGTTGTAGTAAGTGCCAAAGACCATCCATACCTTCAAAAGCGAATAGGCGATGATATAATAACCGCATCGGGCACTACTTTGTTGGGTGCTGATGATAAAGCGGGTGTGGCAATTATTATGGATCTCGCCAATTATCTTATCCAACACCCTGAAATACAGCATGGGGATATACGCATACTTTTTACTCCCGATGAAGAAGTAGGCAGGGGTGTGAATAAAGTTGATATGAAGCGCCTGGGTGCACAATTTGGCTATACGCTGGATGGTGGCGAACGCGGTGTGCTGGAAGGTGAGAACTTCTCGGCCGATGCAGTTATAGTAACCTTCAACGGTATTAGTGCACACCCTGGTTATGCAAAGGGGAAAATGGTAAACGCTATAAAAGCTGCTGCTGCATTTTTAGATAAACTGCCACGCAACGAATGGAACCCGGAGACTACGGAAGGTAAACAAGGTTTTGTACATCCCGTACATATGGAAGGCGGCCTTGAGAAAGCAACGGTTCAGTTCATCATTCGAGATTTTGATACACCAATGCTGGCCACACATGAGCAAATGTTAAGAGAGCTGGTTGACCAAACGGTAAAGGAATTTCCCGGGCTTACTACAGAGTTTGTGGTGAAGGAGCAATATCGTAATATGAAAGAAGTGCTGGATGGTGTACCTCATGTTATGGACTATGCCGCAGAAGCTTATAAAAGAGCAGGCATGAATGCCGAACGTGTCAGTATTCGCGGTGGTACTGATGGTTCCCGTTTATCGTTTATGGGCATGCCTTGCCCTAATTTATTTACCGGCGAAATGGGTATACATTCCAAGCAAGAGTATGTAAGTGTTCAGGATATGGAGAAGGCAGTAGAAACATTAGTGCATTTAGCACAGGTATGGACGGAGAATAGTTAAATTTGTATAGTACATAACGCATTATTTTTTATAGATGAATCAGCAACTAAAAACAGTTTTACTTACGGTACTTACGTTATCGGTATTTGTAATTGCCCTGGTAGAGCTTAGCGGAGTAAGCAAAACAGCTTTGATAAACAGGTTTCAGGCTAATGAGCACAACAGTTCTTCGGTAAGCCCAATGGCGGAGGTATCGCAAAAGGAGGCGCAGGCCAAGAATATGCCCAAGACAACACTTACCTTCACCGAAACCAAACACAGTTTTGGTACAATAACAGAAGGTGAAAAAGTGAAACACTCTTATCACTTTAAAAATACCGGAACTAATCCTCTGCTTATATACAACGCAATTGCTTCCTGCGGTTGCACGGTTCCATCCTTTCCTAAAGAGCCAATTCCACCGGGTGGCGAGGGCGATATAGAAGTTGAGTTTAATAGTACAAACAGGGTAGGCCACCAGGATAAGAACGTGATGGTTTATTCGAATGCTGAACAGGAAGCAATGTCTATTGGTTTTGATGTTGAAGTAATAAAAAAATGAGTACGGTAAGTATATCCATATTGCAAAGAATTAAAGACTATTTGTCGCTGATAAAATTCAGCCATACTGTATTCGCATTGCCGTTTGCATTCATAGGTTTTGCACTGGCGGTGGTTTATGAGCAGCAAACATTTGAATGGCATTTATTAATAAAAATGTTGCTGTGCATGGTATTCGCCCGGACGGCAGCAATGGCATTCAATCGTTATCTTGACAGAAAATTTGATGCATTAAATCCACGTACTGCGCAGCGCGAAATACCTGCGGGCATTATAAAGCCCGGCAATGCACTGATGTTTACAATTATCAATTCAGCGTTGTTTATACTCACTACCTGGTTTATCAATACATTGGTATTTTACTTATCGTTTGTAGCCATATTCATTATACTGTTTTATAGCTATACCAAACGCGTTACTGCTCTATGCCACATTGTGCTGGGCATTGGCTTGTCATTATCGCCTATTGGTGCATATTTAAGTGTTACCGGCTATTTTTCCTGGCTACCTGTTATGTTTTCCCTTGCAGTAGTTACCTGGGTTTCTGGTTTCGATATTATTTATGCATTGCAGGATGAGGAATTTGATAAGAGCCAGCATTTACATTCAATACCTGCCGCATTAGGCAAAAAAGGTGCACTCAGGGTATCAGAAATTTTACATTTACTGGCTGCAAGCTTTATCGTTACGGCAGGGTTTATTGGCCATTTAAACTGGCTGTATTGGGTTGGTGCCGGTATATATATAGGGCTTCTTATCTACCAGCATATACTGGTAAAGCCTTACGACCTGAGTAAAGTAAACATGGCGTTTGCTAATACCAATGGCCTGGCAAGCGTTGTGTTTGCTGCCTTTACTATTGTTTCACTTCTTTTATAATGAATACCATGAATATAGCTTTGATAGGTTATGGTAAAATGGGCCATGCCATTGAAGAGGTTGCAGCTAAACGCGGCCATAACGTTATGATGCGGATACGCAGTAATAACAAACATGAAATGACTCATGAGGCATTGCAGCAGGCAGACGTAGCTATTGAGTTTACAAACCCCGATTCTGCAAGAGAGAATGTGGAAACCTGTTTAAAAGCTAAAGTGCCTGTAGTATGTGGCACTACCGGCTGGAACCATGGATTGAGTGAGGTAAAGCTAAAAGCACTGGAAAATAAAACGGCTTTTTTACAGGCATCTAATTTTAGCGTAGGTGTAAATATTTTCTTTGAAGTAAATAAGCTACTGGCGCACCTGATGAATGGCCAGGACGATTATAACATAAGTATAGAAGAAACACACCATACACAGAAAAAGGACGCACCCAGTGGCACTGCTATTACGCTTGCCGAGCAAATACTAGATAGGGTAGAACGTAAAAAGCACTGGGTAAAAGACCAGAGCGCTAGCGCTGATACATTTCCAATAATAGCTCATAGAATAGAAGATGTACCCGGTACACACAATGTAAAATATACGTCGGCAATCGACGAAATAGAGATCATTCATACAGCCTTTAACAGGGAAGGGTTTGCCTTGGGTGCAGTTTTAGCAGCTGAATATGTAGCAGGCAAGTCGGGCATTTTTACCATGGCTGATGTATTAGGCATCAATAAGTAAAAAAAGCCGGTAGTTATCTACCGGCTTTTAAGGAAGGTTATTTTAGTCTTCTGTATCAAAATATTTATCGACCGCAGTATTATTTACTATGCTGTAAATAGGTGGGGCCATATGATATATACCGCTATTGTATTTGTTCCCCAATATAATGATAGTGAAATTGTCCTTTATAAAACGATAGAAAACAGTGTTGTTGCCATGCCACCACCCGTTATGGTAAATTACCTTATCGCCATTAGGGTAGCACAGCATGCGCCAGCCAAGGCCATAATTTTTCATTCCCGGTTTTTCGAAAGAACATGGGCCGTAGGCTAACTCAAGGGTTTCATTGCTAAGAAATTTGTTTTGATATAGCGACTGGTCCCAACGGTACATATCTTCTACAGTGCTGTAAATGCCTTTGTCGCCATAAACACCATCTGCAAAAGTATAAGGTTCGGGTACCCAGTTATATTTGTAGCTGATAGTAGCGTTTGCAGGCAGGCCTTTAGCGGGGTCGAACACAAAGCTATTCTTCATGCCCAATGGGTCGAAGATATACTTCTTCATAAAGTCGCGATAATTAATATCCGTAACTGCTTCTATTATTAATGCCAGCATAGCATAATTGCTGTTGCTGTACTTGAACCTTGTATTAGGTTTAAATTCAAGCGCAGGTTTATATTTAGCGAAAATGGCCAGCAACTGTTTATTGCTGATTGGGGTGTTGTGATTTTGAATATATGGTTTGCCCCAGCGAGTATAATCAGCAAGGCCGGCCCTATGGTCAAGCAGCATTTTAATGGTTACGTTAGCGTACGGAAATGTTGGCAAATAATCTTTTACAGGGTCGTCGATGTTTAAATATTTTTGCTGGTATAGGTATAGTATTGCGGCTCCTGTAAACGTTTTTGAAGTAGAAGCCAGCTGTACAGCATTCTCAGGCGATAAATCAATTCCTTTGGTGCGGTTGGCTTTACCGTAATAGCGTTCATAAATCACTTTCCCTTTAGTACCAATTAATACACTACCATTAAAACCAAGCCTGGTTTTCTTTTCAAAAAATGAATCCAACCTGTTTATAGTACGTTTATATTCCGCAGTAGTTGTGTCGGCGTAGTTAATGCGTATTCCCGCTATTTTTTTCGCTGTATCCACCACGGCAGACTTAGCAGAAGCAGGCTCGGTACCTGACTGGCAGGCAAAAATTAAAACACAAAGTAAAGTAGTGGCTATATAAGGAAAGATAACTTTTCGCATCAGTAGTATTGGGTAAGCTGCAAAAATATGAGTGATGCTAAGCCAGCCTAGTGGCTTAACTCAATTTTAACAAATTTTATTACATCATCTATGAATTCATAATAACACTGTGCCAATTGATAGTAGTAAGTTATGAATGTTTTATAAGCTGTATCTACTTCATCTATGTACTTTGCACGATGTTTCAAGCCTGCAAGCGAGCGCTGCACACCCTGCACGGTGCGATACCCGTATAGCCAATTGTGCTCTTGCATACTAGGAAAATAAGCTGCGAATTTTGCAGGAAAATATTGGCTATGTTCATTTAACTGCTGGTAGGTTTTTTTAGTAAAAGCCAGAAGCCCCGTCTCAGAGGCAAATAGTTTTGCATCATTAGCTAAAAAGTGATCGTATAAAATATCTATCACAGCACCCGAATAAAGTCCATATGCCTCTCTAAACCACACCTTGGCACGCAACGTAGCGGGGTGGTTATCTGCATAAGCATCTATTTTCCGGTGTAGCATTACACCCTCACTTATTTTTTTAGGAAATTGTTCCAGTATCAACTTGCCTTTTACGTGATCGCCAATCATATTGCCGGTCAATATATCGCTATCACCAAAAGAAAGTACTGCATGCCCAAGGTAATTCATGCTACGAAACTACAATATTAAGTAGTAGGTATTATGCAGTACGCACTTTGTTGCTCAGGCGCTCCATATCCTGGTGCATGCTCTTTAACTCTATAAGAATACGGCTTAGATAAAGTTTCTGGTGCTGGCTAAGGGGAAATGGAGGTATATAGGTTGCCTCAGCAATATGTATGGCCGTATCCTGTGCGCCAATAAGCTCTTTTGCCAGCAACATATTTTTGTTATACCATTCAAGGCACTCCAGTATCCGGGCGCTTTCTTCAATGGTTGTATTAACTGCTTGTTGGTATGTAATGTTTTCCTGCTCCAGGTGAATATTATTCAGTTCTCTCGTCAACCGCACATTGTGTGTTATTATATGATAGTATATGGCATAAGGTTTTTTCTTGAAGCTTGGCTCCTGCATATACCTGCTGAATGAATCGAATGCATTACTATTTTTTGATTCGGCTGTTCGTTTAAATCTGGTCCAGTTGGCAACAGGTTTTTCGCTAAAGAAAGTAGCGGTAAAATATTGGTAGTTGGCTGCTATGGTATTGGCTATATGCATAGGCAGCCATTTAGTATCCCAATGTGGTAAAAGCACGAAGCCGGCTAATATGGCTAAAGCAGCTCCTGCCAATGTGGAGCCCATTCTTATGTATATCAGGTTTTGGTCGAGTGTACGCTCAACATTAAATAGTATTACAAGGCTGAATGTGATAAAAAAAGTGGCGAGTGCATATCTCTTCCTGATGAAATATATCATGAAAATAAAGCAGAGAAACAGCATGGCTTCTTTTATGTATATACTAACCGGCAAGCGCAGCAATATACCACCTGCTATACCGCCAAGTATAGTTCCAATGACTCTATCAATTGCTTTTTTAAAAGTAGCGCCAAAATATGGCTGCATTATGGTAAGGGTAGTAAAAGGTATCCAGTAGCCATGGTCAATATGAAACCATTTATCAATAAATAAAGCGATGGTTACTGCAACTGCAGCACGCAACGCATAGCGCATAGTAAACGTATCGGGGTCTAGTAATATCTTCAGGTTTTTTACCAGGTGCCTTGGGTGGAGTATGAATAATGTTTTTATCAAAGAGTAAGAACGGAATACGGCCTTATCATCGCCCATTTCTTTTAGCCTGCCTATAGAGCTTTCTATAAGTTTTATAGTACGTTCAGTTAATTGTATCACTCGTTCTACCGAACGGTCTTGCAAACTATTATTAAACTCATGTTCTTTTAAAAGGCTGGTTAATTTATTCAACCTGTCGATACGTGAAGAGAGTAATAACTCTTCTTCAGGCTGCAGTGTCACCACATATACCGCCATACGCTCCGCCACCTGTTGCAGGGCTCTTAGTATAGCGTATATTTTTAGCTGCAGGCTGTTGTCTATATCTTTTATATGTATATTTTCAAGCTCTTCGCTTATGGCTGTAATATGTGTGGCAATCAATGCGGTTGCCTTTCGGAATTGTGCTAATTGGTACTCTTCCTTATCGTTCACATTTGCCTGGTGTGCCATTGCTTCGTAAAAGTGAAACGAATCATCAATAGCGGTGCGCACTTGTCTTTCTTGCAGATATATATTGCGCAGGCTGCTGCGTGTAGCTTTCCCGTCCCATCCCTTGGCAATAGTTTGGCTTAGCCCTGCTATCGACTGCCATATCAAAGCAATGGTTCGCCTGTAAGGTTCTTTTGCGGGCATTAATAGTGTAATGAAAACCCCTACAGCCATGCACCAGGCACCGCCTATGGCAATCAGCATGGTGCGGTATAGAAGCTCATGCGTATCTTGTACGGGGTATGCATTGCACAATATATACAGTACATATACACAGATAGCCAGGCCACTGCCACGGCTACCCAGGTTCTTGAATTGTACAGCTATAAAACCAACGGCAAACATACCCGCTATGCTAAGAAACAGGTTGTTGGCGGTCATTGTTCCCAGGAAGCCGAATACAGTAGTAAGCAAAATGCCTGCAAATAATACGCGCACCCCCTGGCCAAAAGATCCTTTTAGTTCCATCCAGCAAATACATTCTGCAGTCAGGGTTATCCATATTGCATCTGATAACCTATCAGTAGAAAGTCCCCATATTACCGGTGCAATGGCCGATATAGCCATACGCAATCCCCAACTGAATGTAGATTCAATAGTTTCTTTTTCAATGAGTTTGTTGAGTTGCTTGTATGGTGCGGCTATTTGCAATGCTACGGTGTTATTGCATCATTAATTGTTTGTCGATAAGCAGGCTAAGTTGTTTAGCCGTTATTACACCTTCAAAAAAATTTTTGTACGAATGCCTGCTCGATATGATCAATGTAGCAGGAATTGAGCCTTGCCACCTGTCATCTATCTTAGGTATAAATTTATTTGCATTCGTTTCGTTCAACCAGGCTACTTCCGGTGTTAGTTTCTTTCTCTTTATAAATAGAGGGATCTTAGGTAATGTTTCTTTAAAATCGAGGCTTACCAGGAGTGTTTTTACGGGCAGGCTTTTATATTTCTCCTCCAGGGCAGCAAATTCAGGCAATTCCTGTACGCATGGTGCGCACCAGGTGGCCCAGAAGTTTACTACATAAAGTGTATCCTCGTTGTTTACACGCTGCATCAGCTCTTCAGCTTTGTATGTTGTTATGGTTTGGGCATGTGTTCGGTAGCTTATAGAAAAAATAATTAACAATATTAGCAGTAGTTGTTTCATATAGTATTTTGTCTAAACAAAGTTACGTGTATAATGATAGTTTAATAAAGTATGCCAGTACAGCAATAGTTTAAAGGTATTTATTAGTGTTTGTTTAACGCATTTACATTAGGTTTGTTCCTGATTTACGATTTTTCATCTTTATGGATAAAGTTGCTTTATTAAAACAAAAGGAAGAACAGGCTTTATTGGGTGGCGGTGCGCAACGTATTGCATCGCAGCACAAAAAAGGCAAACTGACCGCCCGCGAACGTTTACAGCTACTGCTTGACGAAGGTTCGTTTGAAGAGATAGGCATGTTTGTAACACACCGCAGCCGCGATTTTGGTATGGAGAAGGAAATATATCCCGGCGATGGGGTGGTGACAGGCTATGGCACTATCAATGGCCGCCTGGTCTATGTTTTCTCACAAGATTTTACTGTGTTTGGTGGTAGTTTGTCGGAAACGCATGCCGAGAAGATATGTAAGATAATGGATATGGCGCTGGAGAACGGTGCTCCCGTAGTGGGGTTGAACGACAGTGGCGGTGCGCGAATACAGGAAGGGGTTGTATCGCT
>CBFGNI010000040.1:0-16261 GCA_965650105.1 uncultured bacterium
CTTCCTGGGGTTAAACAAGTCGGCGCTGAAATGAAGCATATTGGAATAGCCTACAAACTTTTCTTCCTGAAGCAATTTTCCATCCTGGTAAAACTTCACATTTGTTCCCAGCCAGCTGGTGGGCAGTTTTACATAGTCTGAAAACTGTATATCGGCCTTGCCTCCGTAATATTCAATACTGCGCAGCAGTACCAGTTTATCTTTATCTATCCACAACTGGTTTACTTTTTCGGCAGTATCATTAGCACCTATTACGTAAACGGGTGTACCATTCCAGACCGTTTCAGTTCCCTTCGCAAGGTCATACTGAAACCAGCCCATTTTTCTCTTCGCTTCGGCCAGTGACATAAAGTACATATCACCAATAAGGAAAAGATAGTCGCCCCGGTCAAGATTTCCGTAAACCGGTTTTCCGTTCTGGAATTTATATAGTGTATCGTTATGCAGTAAGACAATATTTCCGCTGGTCACATCGCCAATGTCCATTCTTTTTTTGCCGGGGTGCTGTATAGCCTCAAACCAGTATTGTTTAGGAACCGTAGCTTCTCCGTCAGGGTATTGCTGCACCTCTTTTATATAGCTGACCGATTTATGCCATTTACCACCATATTGCGCATACATTTTTTCCAATATCTCGTTGCCTGTCAATTGCTGAGCAGTAACCTGGAAAGCCAATAGTGCGAAAAAAGAAGAAAGAATAATTCTCATAGCTAAAAACAAACTGTAAGGATAAAATTACTGAAACTGAAACTTATAAATTGTCCAACAAGATAGACCAACAAAAAAAGCATACAGTTTGTTGACTGTATGCTTTTTGATATTTTTTTAACTTTTAGGTTATTGCAATTCTTTCTTTAAAAACTTGCCCAATGCCTTTCCGGCTGCTGCATAAGATTCCTGCAAACGTACGCCCGTATCGTAATTATTGCCTGTATAAGTACGGCCCGGGCTATTATCCAACGATATTTTAGCTACGACAACGGCAGGGTTCTTCGATTCAACGATCAGTGCTATTGCATCTATTTCCGCATTTTTTTTCGATACGTATATATCATAACCAGGCTCAGTAAATGTAGTCTTAAGTATTATGCTGTATTGCTGGTCGTAACCGTGGCTCAGCTCAATGCCGCTATATTTTGTAAACAGTTCTTCAAACTTCGGTGCAAACAGGTTCTGGCGGTCGGCTTTCCAGGCTTTTTCCCATTTATCTCCCCTTCCCGCCTCTTTTTTATTATACTCATCCTTTTTTTGAGCTATATAATCCGATTCATTTTCAAACTTGCCAACCGCCATACGGTTGTAATCATACATCACATTTAGTTTGGTCATGCCTTTCAGAGCATCGAGGTTGCCCTCTACCAATTTTACTTTTTGCGCATATAATTGTACCGTTGTAAGTAAAATGCCCGCAAGTATTACGAAACGTATCGCTTTCATGTATAGAAATTTGTTTTTCAAATGTAACTATACAAGGCCAAACACACAACAATAAATCATATCTGACGATCAAATATGCCGCGTTTAAAATGATAAAATTTGATATATTTCAAGTTTGATTGTTGGTAGATATTTTTGCAGCACTTTAGATACTAATTAAAACAGGAAAGAGGAACAGGAATGACCGATAAAAATGAACATGCAGAACAGAGCCCAGTTTACATTGGCCAGATGTATGAGAACTGGTTTTTAGACTATGCCAGCTACGTGATATTGGAACGTGCCGTGCCGGCCGTAGAAGACGGTATGAAGCCCGTACAACGCCGCATTTTGCACGCCATGAAAGAAATGGATGATGGCCGGTTTAATAAGATTGCCAATGTAATAGGGCAAACCATGCAATACCACCCGCATGGCGATGCTTCTATTGGCGATGCCATCATTAACCTGGGACAGAAAGATATAATGATAGATACCCAGGGTAACTGGGGCGATGTGCGCACCGGCGATAGCGCTGCTGCACCACGTTATATAGAAGGCCGCCTATCGAAATTTGCGCTGGATGTAGCTTTTAACGGTAAAACCACCAATTGGCAGCTAAGTTATGATGGCCGTAAAAACGAGCCCACCACCCTGCCAATGAAATTTCCCCTGTTGCTGGCACAAGGAGCTGATGGTATAGCCGTGGGCCTATCGACCAAAATACTGCCACACAACTTTTGCGAATTGCTGGAAGCGGCTATCAAACACCTGAAAGGAAGAAAATTTGAGTTATACCCCGACTTTAACACCGGGGGTATGGTAGATGTAAGCAACTATAACGATGGTGCACGTGGCGGTAAAGTGCGTGTACGCGCACGTATTGAAGAAGTAGATAAAAAAACGCTGGCCATTAAAGATGTGCCTTACAGTATGACCACTACACAGTTGGTTGACAGCATATTGAAGGCTAATGATAATGGTAAAATAAAAATAAAGAGCGTAGTAGATAATACGGCCAGAGATGTGGAGCTATCGATACAGCTGGCCCCGGGCATGGACCCCGGACAGGCGATTGACGCATTATATGCCTTTACCGATTGTGAAATATCTATATCGCCCAACGCATGTGTTATTATAAGCGATAAGCCCCATTTTGTAGGTGTAAGCGACCTGTTGAAGCATTCCGTTAACCACACGCGCGACCTGCTGCTGCAAGAGCTGCAAATAAAACTAGGCGAGCTGGAAGCTGACTGGCATTATTCATCGCTGGAGAAAATTTTCATTGAAAAACGCATATACCGCGATATTGAAGAGCAAACTACCTGGGAAGGAGTTTTAGAAGCCATAGATAACGGCCTGAAACCCTATATCAAAAAGTTACGCAGGGCGGTAAAACAGGAGGATATTGTAAAACTAACGGAGATACGCATCAAACGCATTTCTAAGTTCGATACGTTTAAAGCAGATGAGCATATAAAAGGCGTGGAAGCGGAAATTGAAGAAGTAAAATTCAATATTGAGAACCTGACCGACTATACTATTAAGTATTATGAAGGCCTGCTGAAAAAATATGGCAAGGGGCGCGAACGAACCACTGAGATCCGTCCGTTTGAAAATATACAAGCCAACGCCGTAGCTATAGCCAACGCCAAGTTGTACGTTAACTACAAAGAAGGCTTTATAGGCACCGGCCTGAAAAAAGACGATTTCGCATTCGATTGTTCAGATATAGATAATATCATCGTCTTCAGGAAAGACGGCAAGATGATAGTGACGAAAGTAGCCGATAAGGTATTTGTAGGTAAAGACATTATATACCTGGCCGTCTTCCAGAAAGGCGATGAACGCACTACCTACAACATGATATATGTAGATGGCAAAACGGGCATATCTTATGCCAAACGCTTTAATGTTACTGCTATAACACGAGATAAGGAATACGACCTCACTAAAGGCAATGCCAATAGCAAATGTTTATACTTTACCGCTAACGCCAACGGCGAAGCTGAAGTTGTAGGCATAACGCTATCGCCGGGCAGTAAGGCACGGGTAAAAAACCTGGATTATTATTTTGAAGAGCTGGAAATAAAAGGGCGCAGCGCCCAGGGCAACCAGGTTACTAAATACCCCATTAAGAGTATTAAGCTGAAAGAAAAAGGCCGCTCTACCCTTTCAGGGCAAAAGATATGGTATGACGATGCGGTAGGCCGCCTGAACAAAGACGGAGCCGGTATGTTGCTGGGCAGTTTCGATGAGAACGACCGCGTGATAGCTTTTTACAAAGATGGGTCTTATGAATTGACCGATTTTGAATTAACAAACCGTTACGAACCGGATACTGTTGTACTGATAGAAAAATTTGATGCTAATAAAGTGGTTACGGCTATATACTACGATAGCAAAAATGACCAGTATAATGCAAAAAGATTCCTTATCGAAGCGCAAACATTGAAAAACAAATACCTGTTTATACGCGAAGGCGAAGGTAATTTCCTGGAACTGGTAACTACAAAGCAAGAACCTGTATTGCTGCTAAAAACCGGTAAGAAAAAGACCGAACTTCACGAGGAAGAAATACCCATATATGAAACCGTAGAAATAACCGGGTGGAAGGCTATAGGTACAAAAATTGCAGGTAATGACCTTAAGGAAGCATCGCTGATTACGGATGATGAAAATGATACGCAAACGCAAGATTTGACCCTATTTTGACATGACAACATTCGTTTAAAAATGCCTACCTTCACAAATAGACTAAACGTTTTTTTGAAAGCTGACTTAGCCATATAATGAAAAAGATAGAACTGGAAATTGTTGCCCTTTCTCATAGTATCACCCAAACCCATTCGTATGCAGTAGTATTAGGTGAAGTAAACGGACTGCGCCGCTTACCTATTGTTATTGGGGGGTTTGAAGCTCAGGCAATAGCTGTGGCCCTGGAGCGTATGCAGCCCAGCAGGCCGCTAACGCACGATTTATTTGCTAATTTCATGTCAACCTTCGCTATCGACCTGGTAGAAGTTATTATATATAAACTGGAAGAAGGTATATTTTTCGCGAAACTGGTGTGCCAGAATGGTGATGAAACAATAGAAATAGACTCGCGCACGTCAGATGCGCTGGCGTTGGCCGTAAGAGCCAGTTGCCGCATATATACTTTTGAAAATATACTGGAAGTAGCCGGCCTGTACCTTGACCAAACCGAAGAAGGTGCAGCAACAGCAGCAGGGGCGGCTGAAGGAACAGCAGCAGCGCAAGGCAGCAGCAAAGTAAGTATGGATAAAGACCTGAAAAACATGAGTACAGATGAACTGGAAACCTTACTGCAACAAGTACTGGATCAGGAAGACTATGTGCGTGCCATTAACATCAGGGACGAGATAAACAGCAGGAAAAAATAATGCTCAATAAATAACCCCTATGAATAAGTTTTTGTTGATTTTAGTATGTGGTATAATATGCAGTTCTGCTGCTATTGCCCAAAGCATACAAAAGTGTGCTACCGAAATGCTATTGCAACAAAAACTGAATAGCGACCCTTCACTTCGCAATACCTATCTGCAACAACAGCAAATATTGAATGAAAATGCAGCTTTGATACAAACACGCGGCATTGCTGCGCGTACCAATAGCAGCAGAACCATCCCGGTAGTGTTCCATGTATTACTGAATCAATCGCAGATCAATCAGCTAAATGGCACCGCAGGTATCAACAAACGTATAGTATCGCAAATGGATGCCCTTAACAGGGATTTTAATGCTAAGAATACTGATATAACCAATGTGCCTGCCGCATTTCAACCAAAGGTTGGCAATATGGATATCGCTTTTGCACTTGCCCACCGCGACCCACAAGGCAAGAGCACCTCGGGGGTGGACATAGTAGTGCAGAACAGTTCTGTTGATGGCTTTTTTGCCGGCTCCGGCAATGAACGTGATGCCGGTATGGGGGGCGTTGACCCCTGGGATAAAGAACACTACCTGAATATATGGGTGGTAAACATAACCGGCTTCGGTGGTGGTGTACTGGGCTTTACCTTATCGCCCACAAACGAACCTGTATTTAACCAGGTAAGAGGTGTAACATTGGATTACGGTGCCCTTGGGCAGAATTATGGCAGCCAGGGCTTTTTTATCGCTGATGCTGATAGCGGCCGCACGCTGGTACATGAAGTGGGGCATTTTTTTGAACTGGTACATATATGGGGCTTAACCGATAATTGCAGCGACGACGACGGTGTGGGTGATACGCCCAAACAGGAAACTTCTAACTTCGGCTGCCCTTCTTTTCCTTTATTCGACGATTGTACCGCCGGTGGCGATGGTATCATGTTCATGAACTATATGGATTATTGCGTGGATAAATGCCTGCTGATGTTTACTAATGGCCAGGTAGCTAAAGTAAACGCATCGCTGAACGATGGCAACAAAACGCTTGGCGAAAGTGGCAACCGCGCTGAGTGGCCTGATATTGTAAATAATACGGCGGCAGAAGATAACATAGCAATATACCCTAATCCATCAACGGGCATATTCGCTATACGCAACACCAACAGTAAGCTACAGCGGGTAGTAATAACCGATATGACAGGCCAAACAGTTTGGGCAAAGAATATGAACGGCGAAAGTGATCTTACTATCAATATATCTGATAAAGCAAAAGGCATTTACGCAGTACATTGCCTAAGCCAGGACGGAACCGTGACGAGCAAAATAACAATACAATGATGACGCAAGGACAGACTTTAGAACACATACTTAACAACAAACTTTTAGATAAACAACTTCTTACCATAGCCGAAAAAGTAAAGAACGGGGAACGTATAACCGAAGAGGAAGGCGTTTTACTTTTTGAAAAAGGAGAACTGGGTTTTGTGGGTTCTTTAGCGGCACATATAGCACAAAGCTTGCACGGCGGCAAAGTTTATTTCAACCGCAACTTTCATATAGAGCCAACCAATGTTTGTGTTTTTACCTGCAATTTCTGCTCATACTCGCGCCAATATAAGCACCGCGATGAAGGTTGGGAAATGAGCATGGAACAAATGCTGGATATAGTACGTAAATATGATGGCCAGCCCGTTACAGAAGTGCACATAGTAGGTGGTGTGCACCCTAAAATGAATCTTGAATTCTTCTGCGAATTGCTGAGTAAAATAAAAGCACATCGTCCCGACCTGCACTTGAAAGGCTTTACTGCTGTGGAACTGGATTATATGTTCCGCAAAGCAAAGCTGACAGTGGAAGAAGGGATGAAAAAATTGAACGAAGCGGGCTTGCAATCGCTGCCGGGTGGTGGTGCTGAAATATTTGCGCCTGAAGTGAGAGAAGTAATATGTGCCGATAAAGTAGATGGTGAGGGTTGGTTGAAAATACACGAGACCGCTCATAACCTGGGCATGCATACCAATGCAACTATGCTATATGGCCATATAGAAAACTACGCACACCGCATAGACCACATGAGCCAACTGCGCCGGTTGCAGGATAAAACAGGAGGTTTCAATTGCTTTATACCACTGAAGTTCAGGAACAGCAATAACGATATGTCGCACATAAAAGAGGTATCTGTTGTTGAAGATATGCGCCTCTACTCTATCGCCCGCATATTCATGGATAACTTCCGCAACCTGAAGGCTTATTGGCCTATGCTGGGAAGGCAGAGCGCACAGCTTAGTTTATCGTTCGGCGTGAATGACCTTGACGGTACTATTGATGATACTACCAAAATATATTCAATGGCAGGCTCTGAAGAACAAACACCATCGATGAGTACAGAAGACCTTTGCGACCTGATAACAGCTGTTGGTAAAATACCTGTTGAACGTGATACCCTATACAACGAAATAAAAGTTTATAACGAGGCTGAAACAGTTTAATATTATATAAAGAACAATAAAAACGCGTGGCATTTTCACCACGCGTTTTTTTATGTGTGCAGATAGCGAGATGTTGCGCACTACTTATCCTGTTTATATTGGTATGAATATTATGCAATAAATAAAAAAAATGCACCATGCAATGCACTACAAGCGATGACATAGTAATGGATTACAACGTGTACGGCAACGGAGACACGACATTACTTTTTGTACACGGCTCCTGTATCGACCAAACATATTGGGCCGGCCAGGTATCTTATTTTCAGGAAAAATATAAAGTAGTTACAGTTGATCTACCGGGGCATGGTAAATCGGGCCATAACCGCGAACAGTATAGCTTACAAACATGGGGTAGCGATATTGTATGGCTTATAAAAATGCTGCTATTGGATAATGTGGTACTGGTAGGCCATTCTATGGGTGGTAGTATTATAATGCACGCTGCTGTAGCTTATCCTGATATTGTAAAGGGATTTGTAGGTGTAGATTACTTCAAGTCGGTTGGGCACCCTTTACCACCTGAATATCTTCAGCAATCGCAACAAATAATTAAAGGCTTGGAAACCGACTTTGAAAAAACAAATACCGATTATGCAAAAATGGTTTTAATAACCCCGGCAACACCGCCGGCAATAGCAGAACGCGTATTATACGATTACAAGAACGCCGATCCTAAAACGGTGCGCGATGTAATGCCTGAAATATTTGGCACACTTTATAAAGATGAACAGGTACTACTACCACAAATACCTGTAAAACTGCATACAATAAATGTTGACTACATGCTTACTAATGAAGCACTACTGAAAGAATACTGTAAGAACGACTACGAAGTAATACATATACAAGGCACATGCCATTACCCTATGATAGAGCAACCTATGCTCTTCAATGAAAAACTGGAAAAAATACTTACTGAAATTCAGGGATTGTAAACATAAGCTACTTCATAGCTTTCATGTTTAAGAACACGGGGCACTTCACCCAATACAGGGTCGCCGGCTTGCGGTGTCGGCTCACATATAGAATATTTCTCGCCATTATAAATTACCGGCTGGCCAACCGGCTTATCCAATTTAACGGCTACTGTTACATGTTCAGGATAAGCTAAAACGATCATCGGTAAATTATAAATCTCTTTCACCAGGTAGAAGAATAGTGCTGAGCGGTCTTCACAATCACTATATTCATATAATAGTGTTTGTTCCGGCGACAGTCTTTTTTCTTTACCAAAGCTCACCTTATCAGGCTCATACAGGAAAGCATAACGAGTAAAACGCATCAGGTAATCCACCCCATTTTTCACGCTCATACCTTTTATACTTTTTTTGAGCGCAGGTATCAGCGATTGATAAGTACCATTACTAAGAGGCATGTTGAAATACATCTGGTAATCGGTAACGGGATAGTTGGCGAAAATGTTTTTTACCTGTGAGTTTATTTTTACTTTGAATTTATAGGTGATCTCGTGATAATTGAAACTAAGATCTTTTTCTTCATAGTCTTGCGGATTGAAGCCGGGTAACTGTGTTACCTTATACGAAAACGGATGGTGTGCAGCAGGCACGCTGATAGGTATTTCGTGAAAACTGTTTTTTTGAAAATCGATATCACCACCATAATCATGATAATTGAGGCATATATACTGCTTACCATTTTTCATACGGTATGGTATATCATATATTACTTCATCGCTTTGCACATAAAAAAGCAATTTATCACCACTTAGGGCCAGGGTTGCATCGTAACCGGTATGAGTGAGCAAAAACCATTTATATAAAGTATAACGATAATAATTCTGTGCTTTGGGACTTATTGACTCTGCTGTTTTACGTATCAGTTGATAGAAAAGCCAGTCATCAGGCTTATGGTCTTGCTTATATACCATTAAGCTTTGCAATATGTTTTGATATTCAGCTACTTCTAATTGCCTGGTAAAAGAAACGATTGCATCATCACTTGGCTTTTCAGGAAAAGCAATCAAAAAGCTTTTATCAGTACTAAAGCGTAAGGTATCGCCATAAAAATTGAATGCAACTCCTTGTGCAGCAACATTTAAGCGCACCAGCAGTATACAGACAAAAAATAATATGGCAATCCTCAGTTTCAACTTTTTATGCTATTATTCTAAAGTTACGAAATGGTAACAATTATTTAATATTAAGTTTTTGGAAATAATCTGCATGAACTGAGAACTACTAAGACTATGGCAATGAAGCAAAACAACACCTATTACTGCACTGCTTAAGCTAATTCTATTATTTTTGGTGGCGTGAATACTACCGACCTGAAAAAAGCCCGTATCGAGATAGGCCTGTTTTACCTGCTGCTGGTTATGCTGATACCCCGCAGCTACATGGTTTTTGATTTTGAATACTGGACTGAATGGGCCCTGCAGGTGCACAGGTATGGAGTGACGAATGTATATGATAACCCCTCTGCCAACTACCACCCTTTATATTATTACTTCCTCTGGATATATGATAAAATACAGGGTAATGAATTTTACATAACAGAGAACATCAATTTCATTAAGTTCTTCCCAATGTTCTTCGATATGCTGCCGGTTGTTGTACTGTGCTGTTTCCGGCAGAACCTGATACCGGAGAAGATACCCTATATGTATTTGTTACTGAATATAGCTTACCTGTTCAATAGCTGCGTATGGGGACAGATAGATAGCATATATACCAGCCTGGCTTTCCTGGCACTGATAACCGGGTTTACACGGCCTGTATTGAGTGCCTTGCTATTTGCGTTGGCCTTGGCCTTGAAACCACAGCCAATAGTATATATACCCTTGCTATTACTTGTTTGGATATATAGCGTGCGGGATATAAAAACCGTTTTGCTGATGCTATTGATGATAGCGGGAACGGAATTTCTCATGGCGCTCCCCTTTATTATTGCAGGTAAGTTTGATGGCTTATGGCATATTGTTAGTACCGCAGTTGGCAGGTATCCGCAAGTATCTATTGGCGCATTCAATATATGGTACCTTATCATGAAAGACAATCCCTACTTCACTCCTGATAACCTCACCTATTTTGTACTCACTTATAAACAGGTAGGCTTGTTGCTATTCTTTATTTCAAGCGGTTTGGTGATAGCCCCATTATTTTTCAAAACTGTGCGACTAAGACTGGCTAACCTGACACCGGAAAGAGACCTGATGCAGATGCTTTTATTGGTTTGCGGCTTGGTATCGCTGTATTTCTTTTTCTTCAACACGCAAATGCACGAGCGCTATGCACACCCAATCGTTATCTTTTTCTTCTTCTATTCGGTATTGGCAAAGGACTATAAACTATACATACTTGCTTCTATACCCTATTTCTTAAGCCTTGATAAACTCTTCCCTGATTTCCTGCCTGTGCAGCATTTCAAGATCATCTGGGCATCGAAAGTAATAGCCATCTGGTATTTACTGGCTACCGCTTATGGTACTTATGAATTCTTTAAACAGTACAGTATAAAACGGGAATGGCAGTTATTATTAACTGAATGGAAAAGCAAAAGATCAATCGTGCGATAAGGTCTTGGGTGATTTGCGCGTGAGCGCTAATATGCTATAAGTAAGTGTATACGCTATAATACTTGCAACTATTGCTAATACAGCGCCACCCAGGAAGAATGCTAAACCTTCCTGCTTTACACGCTCAAGCGTAAGCGTATGCCAGTCGAGCGACCATTCATCATAACCTAAAACCATTTTCCCTGTAGCTAAACTGGCCATCCAAATAAAGGGTGTAAAAGGAAATATGCTGATGTTGGCTGCTAACAAAAACAAAGCTTTGTTCATGCGGAACAAAATAGACAGCGGTATGCCTATAGCTAGCTGAAAACCCCAGACAGGCACAATACCCATGAATATGCCAAACCCTACCGATGCGGCTTTGGTCTGGTTACTCTCCTGCGGATGAATGAACAACATCTTCCATAATGTGACCCAGCCTTCTTTCTTCAAAAGCATTTTGATAAAATCGCGCGGCTTTATATAAAGTACAGCGATCAATACTAAAAATGTATTCAGTATGCTGATTCGGGTAAAGTCTTTGAATGGACGGAAATGCGATACCCTGTCTTCGGGTTTAGGATAATAAACAGAAACAGGCAAGCTGATAACAGGTATACCACTCCACGATGCACGTACTATTACCTCTATCTCAAATTCGTATTTGCGGGTTATGTATTTCTTTTTTGCCAGTTTTTGCACAGGGTATAACCTATAGCCCGATTGCGTATCGGGCAAGCGAACACCCGTATTCACCCAAAACCAGAAGTTAGAGAAACGGTTACCAAAACTGCTTTTGCCGGGTATATGTGCCTGGTCCATATTACGTGCCCCTATCATTAGCGCACCGGGAGTTTCATCAAGCTGTGTTAAAAATACAGCCAGGTCTTTCGCATAATGCTGTCCATCACTATCCATTGCGATCGCATAGTCATACCCCAACTTCGCCGCTTCTTTTATGCCTGCACGTAGTGCTATACCCTTGCCTTTATTTGGCGTATAATTTACCGTATGTACTTGTGGGAATTGCTGCAGTATCACTTCGGTATTATCAGTAGAACCATCGTTCACTACTATTACTTTATCGGTATAGCTCAATACATCTTCCAACACCTGCGCCAGAGTACCTGCATTATTGTAGGTAGGCAACAATACACAGGCATTGTGTTTTATAAAAAGGTCTTGATATTTATGAATCACAGACATTCCAGGACTTATTTCTTTAATTGGTTTTCACTGTCTTTGATCTTATCCTTTATGGCCTCGCGCTCGGTTTTGGTAGCCACTTCGTAGTTAAGCGCCCGTTTGTAATAACTGATTGCAGCCACATACCATTTGTTCTTATAGCAATAGTCGCCCGCTACGCGGTATGCATCATAGAACTTAGGATTGCTATGCACTACTTCTGCAGTATCTACCGGCTTATGTTGCAGCAAAGCCATTTTATTCTTACGGAATTTTAAAAAATTGGCATAAAGCTGTGTCTGTAAAAAAGTATCAGCAGGTATGTTCAATGCGGTATCTGCCACCTCTACATCTTGCTGCAAACCTTGCATAGCAAATATCTTACGCAGGTCGTAACAGACATAAGCGCCCAACTGCCAGGGATTGGTACTTACCCACACACGCAAACTATCGGGCTGGAAGATGATAGAGTGATGTGCTATCAACTGGTTCACTGCTTTCTCATTACCCTCACCAATATCAGCATCATTCAGCCCACGCCTGTCGCGCAGTATAGCCGCCATCTTTACAGGCGTTAAAGGATAACTTCTGCGCATCAGTTGATTAAGCCTGTTGTAGCGGTACACTGAGGCACTTTTATCCATTTGTTCCTTGTTCAGATCCTGGTCTTTGAACAAAAGGCTTTGATAATGGTTGGTGCATTGTATATTATCCTTTGCGGGGTCGTATACAGCCAATTCCTTTGGCGTCTTTTCTATAATGATAGCTTTATGATCGGCGGCACTTCCTACCAGGAAACTTTCCGATACAAACATCTTGCGGCGCTTTGCTATCTCTACTGCTTCTTTAGTATTGGCTGCATATTGCAATACTTCGCGCGCCACTAATGATACAGGCGTAGCCGCACCAAAAGGAATATCAGATCGGGCGGCATTGATGGTTACCGTCAATCCTTTTTCATTCATGCCCGATACCACACCTGTAAACCCACCCCATGTTACCGACATGAATTTGTAACCTTTTTCGGGCTTATAAAAGCTTACTATTTTATTCTCTGCAAACTTATCGCCCACCCAAAAATCGAAATTGCGGCCTATCAGTAAAGAGCCATCGGCGGTCTTGGTACCCCATGCGCCAAAAGAGGTACAACCCACCAGCATCATGTTTTGCAAGGCGTGGCCAATATCGTGTGCAGCATGGTAGTTTAGTATGCGTGCATATTTCTTGCCTATCCAGCTAAACGAATCGGATGCTGATTCGGATATACCATATATCTCTTGTTTATATTCTTCGGTTACATGCGCCGGTAAGTCGCGGTTCATGAAGCCCACTATATACTTCAGGAATTTCAGGTATCCCTGCGATGGGATCATTTGTTTTATCTGGTCGGTAAAAGCTATTTCCTGGTCTACTATCAGCTCGCGCGATAGTTTGCCGTTCACTACACCCATTTCAAATGGCTTGCCCGATACATACATTTCGTACAGCCCATGCTCGTTTTTTCGTATCCAGTTGTTGCCAACAGTATATACATCACCCCGGGGATTGGTCCTTTGCAGGGTCAAGGCACTGGTATCGGCAACCTTAGGTGGCTTTATATCCGACACCCGCCAAACATATAAGCAGAAAACAAAAATGATAATAAGAAGGATGCCAAGGCCGTAAGCCAATACTTTCAGCAACCCTTTCAAAAAACGCATGTGCAAAGATAATAGTTAGCGTCTATAAGTCTGATTTTCAGTTTACATTTGGTGTAGCTAACAGGGCTCATATTATGCACATACTTTTTACCAATATAAAGCAGCTTTGCCAGGTAGAGACCGGCACCGAACGTAAACAGAATGTAAAGGGTAAGGCCATGCAGGTATTACCTTCCATAGAAAACGCCTGGATTTTCATTGAAAACGGACTGATACACAGCTTTGGCCCCATGAGCGAACCCCCTATGGTGCAGGCTAATGATGTGATAGACCTGAGTGGAAGAATGGTACTGCCCGCCTGGTGCGATAGTCATACGCACCTTGTATTCGCAGCATCGCGCGAGCAGGAGTTTACCGACCGCATCAACGGATTGAGCTATGAAGAGATTGCCCGTCGTGGTGGTGGTATTTTGAACTCGGCACGTAAGCTGGGTGAAATATCAGAATCGGAATTATACGACCAAAGTCTGAAAAGGTTGAATGAAGTAATATGCAAAGGCACCGGCGCTATCGAGATAAAAAGCGGTTATGGACTTACTACAGAAAGCGAAATGAAAATGCTGCGCGTTATCCGCAAGCTAAAGGAACACGCACAGATCCCTATCAAAGCAACTTTCCTGGCGGCACACGCCTATCCTATGGAGTATAAGCAAAACCATGATGCCTATCTCGATCTCATCATCAATGAAATGTTACCGCGTGTGGCAGGTGAAGGCCTGGCTGATTATATAGATGCATTCTGTGAAGAAGGTTTTTTCAGTGTTGCAGAAACAGAAAGGGTTTTGGAAGCTGGGGCTAAATATGGTCTGAAACCTAAGATACACGCTAACCAATTGCACTATTCAGGTGGTGTACAAGTAGGTGTAAAGCACAATGCTGTTAGTGTTGACCACCTTGAATGTGTAGGTGAAGCCGAGATAGAAACATTGCGTAACAGCAATACTATTCCTACCCTGCTACCTGCCGCTGCATTCTTCTTAGGTATACAATACCAACCCGCACGTAAAATAATAGATGCCGACCTTCCGGTATGCCTTGCTACCGATTATAACCCCGGTACTTGTCCATCGGGTAACGTGCCTTTGTTGCTTACACTAGCTTGCACGCAACTGAAGATGACACCTGAAGAAGCAATTAATGCCGTAACCCTGAATGGCGCTGCAGCTATGGAATTGCAGGATGAAATTGGCACAATCGCCCCCGGCAAAAAAGCCAATCTCATCGTTACTAAACCGATGCCGTCTTTAGCATACATACCTTACGACTTTGGCAACAACCCTGTTGAGAAAATGGTAATAAACGGAGTGTTTGCGTAGTAAGGCCAATTAATAATTGATCCTATAATGCTTGCCCGGCATTGCCTTTATTAAGTCCTGCATTTCCAGTTGTAATAACGTTGCTGCTAATTGTGAATTATTGATACCGGTACTATTTAACAGTTCATCGGCATGTACAGAATCTTTAGTTTGCAATAGATTGATGACTTTTTGTTCATCATCAGTTAGCTGTATAAAGAGTTGTTTTTGCACTGCTTTCTTTTTAGGTGCAGCCGTCCAGTTCATCAGTTCAAGCAAGTCTGTAGCGCCTGTTATCATACCTGCAATACTGGTACGTATCAGCTCATTGCAGCCTGAAGAATGCTTATCGAAAACCCTGCCGGGATAAGCTGCAACTTCCCTGTTATAGCTCGATGCTACACGGGCCGTTATCATAGCGCCACCTTTTATATCACTTTCCACTACAACGGTTACATCGCTTATGCCTGCCACTATACGGTTGCGCATGGGGAAATGTTGTCGCTCCGGTGTTGTTTCCGATGTAAATTCGGTAAGTAAGCCTCCGTTCTGTAACATCTCCTTCGATAAATTTTTATTATTAGCAGGATAGATACGGTCGAGCCCATTACCCATAACCCCAACTGTAGGCAAGCCGGAATGTACTGCCTGCTTATGTGCAATTGAATCTATACCATGCGCCAGGCCACTTACCACCAGTATATCTTTATAATCATCCAATCCTTTCACCAGCTCTTCAGTAAGGCGGTGGCCATATTCAGTGTTTTTGCGTGTACCTATAACAGCCACCACCTTTTCAGCATTCAGGTTGGCGTTTCCCTGGTAATATAGAATTTGGGGGGCATCAGAACACTCTAATAACCGCTTAGGGTAATTCTCTTCTCCGTACCATAAAACAGAGACGCCGTGCTTTTTGACAAATGTTAATTCTTTCTCAGCCTGTTTCATTACTTCATCGTTGTGAAACATCTTTGCTCTTGGTTCGGTAATACCATCTATCTGCTTTAGTTCTTTAGCAGATGCCTGAAATATACCTGTTGCCGTTTCAAACCTTGCCAGCAGGTTCTGGGCGCGTTTAAAACCTACGTCCTTCACAAATGTTAAGGCTATGCGGTATAGGAGTTCTTCTTCGTTTTCAACTGGCAACATATTTGTTCTGATAATTTTTAAACTTACTATAGTATCGCTTGTCTATCTTTGAAACTGAAAAATATACAAAAATGAAGAAAAATATTTTAGGTATAAGTCTGTTGTTAGCTATTGCAC
>CBFGNI010000041.1:0-16058 GCA_965650105.1 uncultured bacterium
CACATACCTTTTGTAATAGCTAATTGGCGCTTGGGGGTAGGATAACCATCATTGCCGGGTAACAGTGGCTGCCTGAAGTTACCGCCGCCTACTTCTGCAAACTGGCCGGCCAGCATTGCCGGATATGAATTGATCTGGCCATCGCGATACAAAGTACCATCTGAAAAGCCTGCAGTAAGCGAGTTGCCCACTGCGAGATAACGCGTAAAATCAGCACTGCCCGCCTGTGGTTTCTCCGGTTCTATATTTGGTTTGCAAGCTGCAAAACTGCAAGCCAATAAACCGAGTATATATATTTTCTTCATGTCGTTGTCTGCGTTTTAATGATATTAGAAATCGTAAGTGATACCGATACCCGGAGTTATTGCTTTAGTTTGATAGATGCCGCTAAAGCCTTGCGCATCCCAGCTTGCAGTACGTTTCTGAGACGATACATATTCTATAGCGCCTAAAATAGTAAAATGCGCTGTTGGCTTGAAGGTAAAACCACCTGTACCTACCCAGCGGTTTGCATCAGGAAGATCCGGGGTTACAATACCATCTCTTACCGGAGAAGGATCGTAAGCGGCACCCAGCATAACAGCAACTTTATCGCTTATTTTATAATTGCCACCTACACGCAAGGCAAGTGTATTTTTATAGTTTCGCTCGTCGCGGCTATCATGTACAGCATCGGTATTTTGTGCAAAATCTATTATCAGGCTATCGTATGCTTTCCAGCCAACATAGTTAAGATCGGCCTGCAATGTAAGCCTGTCGTTCACTTTATAGCCTGCGCCTACCGATATAACTTCAGGCAAAGGAAGTGTGGATTTGAATGAGTTAACAGGGAAAGAATTTTGTAATGAAGCAGGAGCGCTGAACAGAGCATCGCCGTTTTTCACTTTCATATTAACGCGTGAACGGTAGGTTACACCAAAAGACCATGCTTCACCCGGTGTGAACTGCGCGCCGATGTTAAACCCAACACCCTGCGCGTCGCCGCTTAATTCCACCTTACTATCTAACGCATTCATGTTTTGCAATGGTATGTTGCGATCGATAGCTACATTACCAAAGGCGTAAATAAAACCACCACCTACCGATAGCCAATCGTTGATATATACACTGGCAGTTGGTTGCAGAAATATACTTTGCAGCTTGATGTTGGTGGTCATGTAGCGGCCAATCCAATCCTGATCCCATTTAGTACCGCTGCCAAATGGTGTATATATACCCAGGCCAATATTTACACGGCTTTTGTAAGCTACGGGGCCGGCAATGTACACGTTGAATGGTGTAAACACCTGCTGCTGTGTAGTTGCCGAATAGCTGCCCGGCGATTGTACATACTGTGTAGAAGGTATGATAGCCAATGCGCTTGCGCTCACCTGAATATTTTCAAGTTGCGCCAGGGCACCGGGGTTATAGAAAATCGACGATGCATCCCATGCGATGGCAGTACCACTACCGCCCATAGCCAGTTGCCTAAGGCCCTGCAAATTAAGCTGGTAACCCGCACCAAATGCCATGACAGATGATAGCAGCAATGAAGTGAGTAAGAGCTGTTTCTTCATAATTATAGTATATATTTTGGCATTGAGGCAGATAGACTAGCCCCAAAAACAGCATCAAATTAGTGTGAATAACACTAAAAAGCAATATTCGTACAAAAGAAAGCCCATAAATATAAAAAAATCAGGATGCAACACCTATTGTGGCAATGCTAACCTGAATACCCGGAATAGCTAATAATGCCTGTGCAGCTGCCTCCAGCGTAGCACCTGTGGTCAATACATCATCAATAAGCAGTATATGCCTGCCGGTAAGATTATTTTCATTGCTCACGCCAAAAGCCCCCTGCATATTTTCCATACGCTCCTCCCTCGACTTTTGGGTCTGGCTTTCAGTATTGCGGGTGCGGTAAAGTGTGCTTGTATCAACAGGTATGTGTAAAACTTCACTCATCCCGTTGGCAATCAGCTCGGTCTGGTTATAGCCACGCAAGTTTTGTTTGTCTTTATGTAGCGGTATGGGAATGATGTAGTCGATACCCGAAGCCCAGTTAAGCTGTTGCAGATCATAGCCCAGTTGCTTACCTAAATAGGTACCGATATATTCTTTGCCCTGGTATTTAAGTCCATGTAGTAAGTGTTGCAATAAACCTTCCACTGTGAAATAAGCAAACGAAGTAGCCTTTACTACGAGCACGCGGCCTGTAAAGCGCATAGCAGTCTCATTATCGGCTATATGGTGGTAAGCAGTACGCGGCAGGTAATAGACATTACAATTGAGGCAAAGCACTTCCTCTTCGGCCAGCAAGGGTTTACTGCAACCTTCGCAAAGACGTGGGTAAACCAAATGGGTGAGGCCATGTGAGAGGTCTTTCAACATAACTTAGAACAGCATTCGGTATACATCTTCAACCTTGTTCACCGTCTTTATCTCAATCTTGTAATTGTCTTTATTCAGGCCTTTGGCATTGGCTTTTGGTATGAAAATGACATCCATACCCAGCTTGTCGGCTTCCGCTATACGCTGATCGATGCGGTTCACGGCACGTATCTCGCCTGATAGGCCTATTTCGCCCACCAGGCACATATTTGATGGTAATGCCTTATCCTCGTAAGAGGAAAGCAATGAGCAAACTACCGCCAGTTCAATGGAAGGATCTTCGATCTTTAAACCGCCGGCAATATTGACAAATACATCTTTAGTGCCAAAATGGAAACCACCCCGTTTTTCCAATACTGCAAGCAGCAGTTGTAACCTGCGCAGGTCCATACCGCTTACGGTGCGCTGTGGAGTACCATACACGGCTTGCGTTACCAATGCCTGTACTTCTATCATCAGCGGACGCAAGCCTTCCATTGTGGAGGCTATTGCGATGCCACTCAATGGCTCATCGTGCTGAGAGAGTAATATTTCAGATGGGTTGCTAACCGGGCGCATACCCGTGGTTAGCATTTCATAGATACCCAGTTCGGAGGTAGAGCCAAAGCGGTTTTTGATGGTACGCAGGATACGGTAAGCATAATGGCGGTCGCCCTCAAATTGCAGAACGGTATCTACCATGTGCTCCAATACTTTGGGGCCTGCAATAGACCCTTCTTTAGTGATATGGCCTATAATACAAACGGGTATATGTGTAGCCTTGGCAAAGCGTTGTAATTCAGCAGCACATTCGCGCACCTGCGATACACTACCTGCCGGCGATTCTACATAAGGTGATTCCAGCGTTTGTATGGAGTCTATTATTATTAGCTGGGGCTTAATTTTCTTTACTTCCTGGAAGATGGTATTGGTATCCGTGGCTGTTAAAAGGAAGAGGTTGTCGTTCTCCACTCCTAACCGTTCAGCACGCATTTTTATTTGCTGTGCACTCTCCTCGCCCGATACATATAATATGGTGATATTCTTCCAGAGCATGGCGCATTGCAGGAACAGTGTGGACTTACCAATGCCCGGTTCTCCTGCAACTAATATTACCGAGCCCGGTACCATACCGCCGCCCAGTACACGGTTCAGTTCCGCATCGGGGGTTTGCATTCTTACTTCTTCCTGTGTTTCTACCTCAGAAAGCCTGTGCGATTTGCTTTTTGCTTTTTTGTGATCATCGTCTTCCCAAATAGCAGTATTCTTTTTATCATCACGCTGAATCACTTCTTCCACCAATGAATTCCAGGTACCACAAGAAGGGCATTTACCGGTCCATTTAGGAGTTTCTAAACCACATTGCTGACAGAAATATGCTGTTTTCGTTTTGGCCATAAGTAAGCTAAGATAGCAGAAAAGAAAAAGAGCCATCGGAGGAATCCGGCGGCTCTTACTTACTAACCCATTAAATTCACAACTTGATACAAAAGTAATAATCCCCCCGAAATCTAAAAAATAGATTTAGCCAACAGTAGCATTCATTTTTAAATTGACAGCTTTTTGCTATGAATATTTTATGAATAACAAATTGATAAACATAATATTACAAAAGATATAATTTTTACTAATTGAATTATTATATATTCAATCCAACATTAAAACAATTTAAATTAATTTAATATTCAATAAAACAATAAATTGATTGTGCATGGTTTTTAAGTACCATTGTGAGCGTTATTTTGCATTGATAAATTAATAAATACATACAGATGACTGTAATTGCAACACCGATAGAGAAAATTAAAAGATCATTTCTGCCAGAAGATTTTAAACTGACCACATGGGAGGCTTTACAACCCTATTTTGAAGATTTGAAGAACAGGAAACTTGAAAATAAGGCTGACCTGGAAAAATGGCTGGCTGATGTGAGCGAACTGGAAGCAGTGATAAGTGAAGATGCAAGCTGGCGACAAATAAAAATGACCTGCGATACTACGCAAAAAGAATACGAGGATGCATTTACCTATTTCTGTATGGAGATAGAACCACAAATGAAACCTTACTTTTTCGAGCTGAATAAAAAATTGCTGGACAACCCCCATGTAAATGAGCTGGACAAGAACAGTTACTTCCCATACCTGCGCAGTGTAAAAAATGCAACTGAATTATACCGCGAAGAAAATGTACCGCTGCAAGCAGAGGCAAGTGTACTGGCACAACAGTATGGTGTTATATCAGGCAAGATGGGCATTGAGGTAGATGGCAAAGAATACACGTTGCAACAAGCTGCGAAATTTTTGCAAAGCCCCGATCGCGATCTGCGCGAAAAAGTTTTCCGAAAAGTAGCCGAACGCCGCCTGCAAGATAAAGAGCAACTTAACGAACTCTTTGATAAGTTGCTAAAGCTACGCCACCAGATGGCCCTGAACGCAGGTTTTGAAAACTACCGCGACTATAAATTCAAGGAGTTGGGCCGTTTTGATTATACACCTGAAGATTGTTTTAAGTTTCATGAAGCAGTGAAGGAGCATATACTGCCATTGCAAAAAATACTGATTGAAAACCGCAAGCAACGTTTGGGGTTAGATGTGATGCGCCCATGGGATGGTGATGCGGAACCTGTAGGTACGCAACCACTTCGCCCATTTGAAACAGGTAAAGAACTTTCGGATAAAGCGATAGATGTATTTGACAAACTAGGCTCCTATTTCAGCGGTTGCCTCACCACTATGGTGAACATGAACCGTATGGACCTGGAAAGCCGTAAGGGCAAAGCACCTGGCGGTTATAACTGTCCGCTGGCAGAAACAGGTGTACCCTTTATATTTATGAATGCTGCAGGTACTGTGGGCGACCTGATAACCATGATGCACGAAGGTGGCCATGCAGTGCATTCGTTCCTGTCGCACGAATTGCCATTATCTGCATTCAAAGAATACCCGATGGAAATTGCGGAACTGGCAAGCATGAGTATGGAACTATTCTCTATGGAACATTGGGATGTTTTCTTCAGCGATAAAACCGAACTGCACCGCGCGCAAATGGATGAAATGGAACGCGTGATAAGTGTATTGCCTTGGATAGCTACAATAGATAAATTTCAGCACTGGTTATACACACACCCCGGCCATACAGAAGAACAAAGAAGAGCAGAATGGATGAACATACTGAATGAATTCTCAACAGGCGTTACCGATTGGACTGGCTTTGAAGAATACCGTTCTTACTTCTGGCAAAAACAACTGCACCTGTACGAAGTACCATTCTATTATATAGAATACGGCATAGCACAATTGGGTGCAATAGCCATGTGGCGCCAGTACCGTAACAATAAAGAACAGGCTTTAGAGAATTATAAAAAAGCACTTAGCCTGGGTTATACTAAAACACTAAAAGAATTGTACGATACAGCAGGTATTAAGTTTGATTTCTCGCCAGCTTATGTGGCAGAGCTGGGCAGCTTTGTAAAAGACAGGTTGGTGGAGATGGGATTGAAATAACTAGCTATTAATAAATAGTTAAAAGCCCGGCTTAATGCTGGGCTTTTATTTTTCCTAGCGCATCGTTTTTTTCGAATAACCATAAGTTGTAAGTGTCATACCATATCATTAATAGTCAACAAATAAACCTAACCAATGGTTAATATTCATATCAATAACTCAACAAAACATAACCCAACGCACAGTAAATACATGTGGTCTTTTCTATTTCAAAAACTTAAGAAATATTATGCAAAAATTTACCTTGTTATTAGCTACACTCTTACCTTTTGCTTGCCTGGCACAGCCAACAGCAGAAAAAACAAACATCCGTATATATGAGCACCACAGCTCAAGCATAAACCAAAATATGCCTTATGGTTATGGTGCCAATGGTTCACAATCGGGCTACGATTTTGTCAACAATGATTATTATGACAGTTTCAATCCATCAACCATGGGAGGCTGGACTGCAGCAGAACAGGCCAATATTGATATGGTAGAGCACAATGGAGGTTTCAATACACCCTTTGGTTTTACTTCTGCTACCAGCTCGATATGGGGTGGATCAATAAAAGGTAATGATATAACAGTATATGCAGAAGCGCCTGCAAGTTTTGAATATGATTCAGCCAGTAATGTATCTTATATCAAAGACGCTATGCCCGCAAGTACAAGTAAAGAGATAGCAGAAGTAGTAGCTAATAAAGTGTACCTGGCAAAAATCAGGAATCTGGATCTTTATGTAGCTATAAAGATCACTAATGTGAAGAATGTATCACCCAATACATCTCCGGGCATGGATCCGGATGATGTGTATTTCGATTTCGACTATAAATATGGCTACTATTTCCCAACTGATGTTAAGAGTATTTCAAAAACAGAAAATACATTTAACATTGCGCCAAACCCGTCGAACGGTAGCTTCAGGATAGCTTATATGCCTAAAGATTTACGAATGAACAATGCTACAGTTCGCATTATGGACATGACCGGCAGAATAGTATATGCACAACCCGCAAGTACTATAAACATAACAACCAACTTGCCTGCAGGTAACTATATAGTTTCATTAACCGATGGAAACAGCAGCTATAAAAGCAAACTGGCAATAATAGAATAATATTTCATCATAGTAAGGCTGCTAATGCAGCCTTACTTATTCAAATAAATAAGCTGCTTTCTCAAGGCTCTCCGGTTTACCCACATCTATAAATACATTACCGGTATGATCGAAGCCTTTGATGATTTCTGATTTTGCAAAGTGTAGATAGACATCTATCATCGAGAATTTACCTTCGAAAGGCATATCTAATATTTTAGGCGATAGCACCTGTATGCCGCTGAATGCAAATGGCTGCGTTATTGCACTATCGCGTGAAATGCGTTGTTGACCCGTAGTATTATTCTGCCAACCACAAAGGGCCATCTGATCATCGAATAAAAGCTGGCGCGATGAATCGCGCTTCATCACTGCGAGGGTTGCTATTGCATTTGATTCTTTATGCGCTGCTATCATCCTGCCTAGGTCGAGGTTGGTCAGCACGTCCACATTTATTACCACAAATGCTTCCTCACCTTCAAAATAATGTGCTGCTTTTTTTAGTCCACCGCCTGTTTCTAAAACCACATCGCGCTCGTCAGATATTGTAACCCAACTACCAAAGCCACCATTTTCCTCAATAACATCTTCTATTTGTTGCGCGAAGTGATGTACGTTAACAATTACATCTTCAATACCGAAACGTTGCAGGTATTTAATGGTATGTTCCAGCAGGGTTTTGCCATTCACTTCTGCCAGTGCTTTGGGGTGGTGGTCGGTAAAAGGCTTCAGGCGTGTGCCGAGGCCCGCGGCGAAGATCATGGCTTTCATATAGTAAAAATAGCGGAAAGCTGAATAAAATCTCAAATCTGCTACCTTTGCCACAAATCATAAAAAAATTATGTCTTTAGTAGTAGTAGGCACTATCGCCTTCGATGCGCTGGAAACGCCATTTGGCAAAGTGGATAGGATAATTGGCGGATCGGCCATGTATGCAGGTTATGCTGCAAGCAACCTTACACAGCCCATCAAACAAGTATCTATAATAGGTGGTGATTTTCCGCAGGAAGAGATAGATAAAATGACTGCACGCGGAATGAATTTTGAAGGTGTTGAAGTGGTGAAAGATGGTAAAAGCTTCTTCTGGAGTGGCCGCTACCACATGGATATGAATACGCGCGACACGCTGGTAACTGACCTGAACGTACTGGCGCAATTCAACCCCCAAATACCCGACAGCTACCAGGATTGTGAATTCCTGATGCTGGGCAACCTAAGCCCTGCAGTGCAAATAAGTGTCATCAACCAGCTAAAAACGCGCCCTAAGTTAGTAGTAATGGATACTATGAACTTCTGGATGGAAATAGCGATGCCTGAACTGGAACAAGTACTAAAAATGGTTGACGTACTGATGGTGAATGATGGCGAAGCGCGCCAGCTAAGCGGTGAATATTCGCTGGTGAAAGCTGCACAGAAAATACAGGCAATGGGGCCTAAATATGTTATTATAAAAAAAGGCGAACATGGTGCGCTCCTGTTTCATAACAAAGAGGTATTCTTTGCCCCAGCTTTGCCATTGGAAGATGTATTTGACCCTACCGGCGCAGGCGATACATTTGCAGGTGGTTTCATAGGGCATATAGCTAAAACGAAAGACATTTCTTTCGAGAATATGAAAACCGCTATTATCGTTGGTTCGGCTATGGCTTCTTTCTGTGTAGAGAAATTTGGCCCAACCCGTATGCAGGAAATAACGAAGGAAGATATAGAAGCCCGTATGGATGCTTTTGTTGACCTGGTGAACTTTGATATTGCTTTGGTATAATATCTATTTACAATAGACTAATAAGAATAAAGGCTGCACTAATGCAGCCTTTATTTATTCAAGCAGATGCTCATCACTATCTTCTATCAGGTTGAGGTCTACCTCTTCCATACCCGCTATGCCTTCTATAGACCCTTTTATGTGTGCGGCATTGAGCAATACTTTTTCCAGTTGCTTTTCGCGTACTTTCCACAGTTTCTCCATCTGGTCGCGCTCTTTTTGTATGCTGATGCGCATGCTCATAAAGCCTTCACGTATTGCCTTCCATTGCTCAGAAAATTCAGAACCTATCAGGTAGTTATACAGAAGTGTCATTTTATCACCTTTATTATCCTGGCTTTTGCCCGCAGTGTACACGCGTATTATCAGGTCGCGCAATACATAAGCCAAAGCACGCACTTCTTTAAAAGAACATATCCATACACCATCGCGCTCACCAAAGCCTTCCATATCCTTTGGCATTGCCTGTGTAACAATAACCGCCACATCGGCCCCAAGGCTACGCATGTCGGCTTTCAGCTTTTCTATCCACTCTATGCTAAAGTCTTTAGTGCGTTTACTCTCATAAATGATCTTACCACATTCCTGGCCAAACTGGTTGCGTACCTGTTGTATGCAATCGGCACCACGCACACCTTTACCCACTTCACCTACCAGGTCGAAAGGAAATGTATTGCGCAGCAATTCTTCTAAAGCCAATTCCTGTACTTCGCCCTGCAACTGCATGGAGCCTTGTTCTGCTTTTCGGCGCATTTCTTCTACCAGCTTATTCTGGTCGTCTATTTTCTTCTCATACTCTTTAATGCGCATCTGGTGCTCCAGTTCTTTAACACGGTTGCGTTCATCTTCTTCTCTACGTATCAGATCGGTGAGCTTGTTGCGCTCTTCCAGCAGCATTTGCTGCAGTTTAAGATCCAGTTCCTTTTCCTTGCTTAATATTTCCTGTTCTTTACGTATAAAATCCAATTCTTTTTCGCGTGCCAGCCTCAGTTTTTCTTCTTTATCAGCATCCATCTCCTTCAGCATTTTCAGTTGCACTTCGTAATCGCCCTCTACTTGCTTACGTACCTGCTGCTCTATTTGTACCGATATTTTTTGACGTTCTTCTGTTATCAGGCGAAGCGTTTCTTCTTCCTTCAACTGCAACTGGCGTTGATAGTCCCCTTCTTTTTTCTTGTATTCATCATCTTTTTTCTTCTGCCAATCCATCATCTGGGCACGCAGCTCTTTTTGTACCTCATCGCGTATAGCGTCATTAGGTTCAAATTCATTCGCACAGTTAGGACAAATTATCTTTGTAGTCATATTATCGTTAAAAACACTTACGGAATATACAAAGTTCGTATTTATACAGGAACACCTAGGGTACTAATTTTTGCGTATTTTTCGGTTTCATGTACCTGAAGCAATTCTTTATTGTTGCCTGTTTATTGATATCGGTGCCTGCTATGGCACAGGTACCAGTATCAGCGCAATCCAGTTTTGATAAAGCAATGCGGCTCAGGCAGCAAAAACAAAATGAGGCAGCGTGCAAGGAAATGCAGAAGGCCATTAGCAATTACCCGGCATATACCGAAGCCTATAGCGTACTAGGCGAATGGTATTTTACCGAACGTAAATATGCAGATGCCATAAAAATATTTCGACAGGCAAGCAGTAGCACACGGAATGGAACACAGGCATTTGCCAAGCCATTGGCCAGGTGTTTGTTATATAACTATCAATCGTCAAAGGCACTCAATGTATTAAACAGTACACAGCCGGGTAAAGCTGGAGATGACTGGAAAGCTTTATCGGCGCAGGCAATGTTCATGCAAAAAAGTATGAACCAACCATTTTATGATACTATACACAATATGGGTATCAGCGTGAATACGCCTTTCGCAGAAACACACCCTTATATATCGGCTGACAGTCAAACCTTATATTTTACACGAAGAGTAAATGGAATTGACGATGATTTTTTTCGTAGCAGGAAAGACAGTTGCGGGGGGTGGTTTTATGCACGTAATATGGGTAGTCCCCCCAATACCAGCAGTCATGAGTCGGCGCAAATGATATCTGCTGATGGGCACTACCTTTTCTTCAGCCGTTGCGATAACCGCAGCGACAATGGATGGGATCGCGGCGGTTGCGATCTTTTTATGGCTTATACAGCCGATAGCGTATGGTCGATACCACAAAGCTTTGGTGCTACAATTAATACACCTGCCTATGAAGGTATGCCTTGCCTGTCTTCAGACAACAGGGAATTGTATTATGTAAGCGACAGGCCAGATGGATATGGTGGGTTGGATATATGGGTATCAAGGTTTGAAAACGGGTTATGGCAAGAGCCGCGTAACCTTGGCCCGGGCATCAATACAACAGGAGATGAAACTGCACCTTTTTTACATGCCGATAATAACACGCTTTATTTTGCCAGCGACGGGCATGTAGGCATGGGTGGAAATGACCTGTATTTCTGCCGGCGCACGGGTGATACTACCTGGAGTAAGGCTGAGAACCTGGGTTACCCTATTAATACTACAGCTAATGAAAGCAGCATGTCGTTAACGGTTGATGGGCATCGCGCATATTTATCATCTGACAGAGATAGCGTGGCCGGCAATTATGATATATATGAATTATCAATGCCACCAATGCTGCAACCCGTACCTATAGCCGTGCTGAAAGGTTATACCTACGATAGCATGACCAAGGACAGGTTGAACTATGCAAGTATTTATATAAGCGATGCAAACACCGGTGAGCAATTATACCATTATGTATCGAACAGGGGTGATGGCAGTTATATGATAACACTACCCGTAGGACGTAACTATACTTACAACGCCGACCGTATAGGGTATCTTGCTATGACCGATACCCTCCGGTTTAGAAACATAAGTGCTATGGAGGCTATAAGCTACAATATTCCCTTACTACCCCAGGGGTACGAGGCACCTGTAACCGACACTACCCTTGTCACCATACATTTCCCGAGAAATGTAGCCGCTGTATCTGATTCTGACCGAGCCATCCTTGAACTCCTGATAAAACCTTATCTGCAACAACCTAACATGATGATATTGGTGCAAGGTTATACAGACAATACAGGCACACCAATGATCAATGAACAGCTATCTTATGAACGTGCAAAACTTGTGTCTGATGCTATCATGGCTATGGGTGTTGATAGCTCCGCTATCAGTTCACAAGGTTGGGGAGAGGCCGACCCTGTGGCTACTAATGATACCGAAGAGGGCCGGACGGAGAACAGGAGAGTAGAAGTAATTATCAGGAGATAGCTACTTAGTAAATAGATCGATTCCATTATGGCATTCCTATGACAATTGAAGTATGCTATAAAAAGCACCATGTGTACTTTTGCAGCTATGAGTTGGGTACATTACATTCCTATAGCAACCACAGTTTTTTCTGCCATATTTTTCAGCATCCTCTTCCGACATTGGAACCGGCAAAGACAAACACTTTATTTGTTCTGGTGGATGCTTGGTGTTCTATTTTATGGTGCCGGTACTGTTACCGAAAGTATTAATACCCTTGCAGGCTATAGCGGGGCCAATTTTAAAGCCTGGTATATATTTGGTGCGCTATTAGGTGGTGCCCCACTGGCGCAGGGCAGCGTGTATCTTTTAATGAAAAGAAAGAAAGCAAACACACTCAGCGCAATATTGATAACTGTAATCATTATCACCTCTATATTAGTTATATGCTCTCCATTGCATGAAGTAAAAGGCACGGATGTAAGGCTAAATGGGGAAATTTTACAATGGTCATTTATCAGGTTAATCACTCCATTTATCAATATATATGCGTTTATTTTCCTGGTAGGCGGCGCGGTATATTCAGCGTACATCTACTATAAACAAAAACACTTTAAAAGCAGGTTTTATGGCAATTTACTTATAGCCATAGGTGGATTGCTGCCTGGTATAGGTGGCTCCTTTACAAAATTTGGATATGTAGAGGTATTGTATGTTACCGAATTTATAGGCCTGTGCTTTATATACTGGGGTTACTATGTTATTAAACAAGCATCAGAAACATCTCTTCACTCCAACCAGTTAAAGTACAAAGAAAATTTGCTAACCCCTGCATCCTGATACTTTAAAAAATGCCCGAAGACATAATAAAGGAAGCCACCCGAATTGAGTGGCTTCCTTTATTTTAATTATCTGTCTAATTATTTCCCTTTCGCTTGCGCAGCTTGTATCTGCTTAACCAGGTCGTTATTAGGTTCTATTGATAACACCAGATCTTCGTATTTCTTTTGGTTAGCTTTATCATTAGCATTGTAATAATACAACAGCATGTATTGATAAGCCTGCATCAGGTCGTTTTTCTTATCATAGTCTGGGCCTACTTTTTCAAGCCATTTAGTATAGAAAGGAACAGCTGTACCTTGTTTACCTTCGTTGTCAACTGCAGCACCTACACGGCCTCTCCAGTATGTAGCAGAAGGTTGGTCGGGGAACTTTGTTTCCATTTGTTCAAACGCCTTACCAGCAGCATCAAAGTTACTAGCGTAATAATTCATTGCTCCCACCCAGAAATAATCTGTTGCTGTAGCAGCAGGATCAGTATCAACTATTCTTTGATACCATTCAGCAGCTTTTTTGTAATCTTTAGCACCTTTGAAAGCTTCAGCGATATCGCGATATGTAGCAGATTTTACTTTAGCAGTATCCATAGAGATAGCGCGTGTGAAATATGCATTTGCCGAATCGGGCTGGTTAGCTTGCATCAGTATGCGGCCATATTGTATATAGTCGGCAGGAAAAATCTTTTTAGGATCTTGTTTGCTGATGTATATGGCTGCATTTTTCTGTGCATTAGGATAATCTTTCAGTTCATATTGGCTAAAGCCTAGCAAACCATATACGCGTGGGTCTTGTACTCCTGAGCTAACTACCTCTTGTGCCATCTGCACTGCTTTATCAAAATTCTTCGATAAGAAGAGCAGATCCATATACTGTAATTTATCTTCCGTGGTTTTATCCGACAGTTCGTAGTATTTTTCTACATTTTGCAATGCAAGATCGTATTTGCCCGATGCCGCATAGGCGCTTGCCAGGTCGCGGTAAGGAACAGGGTTTGAAGGATCAGCTTCGTTTGCTTTTTTCCAGTTTTGCAGTGCCAGCTCATAGTTACGTGCATCGTACCACAACTTACCTATACGTGAAAATGCTAAAGAATTCTTAGCATCTTTCTCGGTCACTCTTTCGTAGTTGCTCATAGCTTCGCCACCACCACTTTGTAACTTTTGGTAAGCATCGGCTATTGCGATATGCAATGCTGCATTATCTTCTATTTCAAGTGCCTTTTTATACCAGTCAATAGCTTGCTGAATATTACCGCCCTTAGAGTAGTTAACTGCATCCGCAGCATATTTCATCGTTTCCCAATCTTTCTTTTTTGCTTTGCCTGCAATGCCTTGCGCTGTCTGGTTACCTTCCGCAGCCTTGCCTTCTGCAAAGCTTACACGTGCCAGGCCCGACTGGTTGGCATAGTTATCAGGTACGCGTGCAAATATCTCTTTAGCAGCCTGTACGTTACCTTCCTGCAATTCAGCTAAACCCAGGTAATAGTTAGCAACGGGATTAGAGGCAGCTAATGGCGATAATGCCTTTTTAGCACTTTCGTACCTTTCGTAATTGTACAGTTTAATTCCTTCTTCAAGTGTTTGTGCCTGCGCGCTAAATGAAAATAGCAGCGCTGCCGCAACGATCACAGTCTTTGATTTCATTGTAATTTGTAACATAGTTTAAGTATCGTTCTTCTTATGCTTAGACTTATTTATTCGTTTAAGGATTAACCGTGGCTTCTCTTAAAATAACATTGCTTCGCAACGGGAAAAGCCTGGCTTGTTTAAAAATAAGCTGGCCACGTTCTTTGCCGAGGAAATTGGCAAAACCTGTGCCCAGGCCAGGATATGTTTCACTGTTTATATAATAAAGATCGCGGGTAAGTGGATATAATTGCTGTGCAATATAAGCCTGGTATGGCTTGTAATAATGTTGGTCTTTATCATTCATTACTGCAACAACTTTTACATTGCTAATAAACGCCAGTCCTTCAGGGTCAGACAAATCGCCTACATGACTTACACCAATAAAGCCAATAGCATCAGGGTTATTCACAACATAAGCAATCACCGAATCAGTTGTTTTCGCTGCAAATACATTGGCGCCCAGTTTTTCGCCGGGTATCAGCGTATCCAACATATATCTTAATGTACTTGAGCCCTGGTTATCGAAAACAACTGTTTTTTTATCTTTAAAGCTACCCGTTAGTATTCCTTTTATTTCGCTTAAAGTAAAAGTATCTCTTGCACTGTTGTTAACTATAACTGCAACTGCATCTTTTGCTATTGGCAACGAATTGGTCACTACTTTTTTTTGCTCCAATACTTGTTTTTCATTCGCCATAAGGCCGCGTGTTACTAATATTAAACGCGCTTTACCATCCATAAAGTCTTTAATGCACTCTGATTCGGCTTTGTAAGTAGCATTGATATGCGCTTCAGGATAACTGCTATCAAAAACTTTTAATTGTTCTTCTATTATTGGCCTGAATGTTTCGTCAACAGAAATATCAATATTCCCACTGCTTAAAGTATCAGTTGGCGCATTCTTTTTTTCTCCGCAAGCTGCCAGTATCACTGATGCGAAAAAAATAATTATTATATGACTTATTGTTCTCACAGGGTTGCAATTTTATGCATTATTCTAAAAAAGAAATAATATATTATAATGTTGTAACATTAATTTAACAGCGGGTCAGCCTTATGTAAAATTATTCTTTATCAGTATCTATGCCCGGCAAAGTTGGATAACTGCGTTTTCGTTCATCTTTTTTAGGGATCAACCTGAAATCAGCAATTCCTCTCCATATACGGAAGGCACCGTATAGTATCATAAAACCGCTTAGTACATAAGCAAAGGTGGCCGATAGCTCCATTGTACCGAAGGCCTTAACGTACATAACAATAAGCCCAAGCACAATATATATAGTACCCATGCCTAAATGCATAGTAGCACGAAAACGTACTATGCTATTATTATTCTTGTTTCTTTCTTCAAAACGTTCCAATATTCAAAAGTTTAATTGTACTGTAATTTCAATTTCTTCCCTTTTTGTAAAAGAGCTTGCTTTTACTATAGATGTTTAATTGGCACAATTTCATAAAGATGAATGTTAAAACCGCCTAAAAACGAAAAGAGACTGTGGGTTATACAGTCTCTTTTCAACGTAGCTAAAAATCTTACTTCTTAGCAGCTGCCTTTTTAGGGCCGGCATTTTTCTTAGCTGCTGCTTTTTTAGGAGCCGCCGCTTTTTTAGGAGCTGCTTT
>CBFGNI010000042.1:0-15540 GCA_965650105.1 uncultured bacterium
CTGCACGAAAGGGCAGGCTCTACCAAAGTGCTACACCTGCACGGTGAGATCTTCAAGATGAGAAGTGAGCAGGACGACGAGATGGTATACTCTATACGTACCGATATACAACTGGGCGATACCGCTGAAGACGGCGCACAATTACGCCCCGATATAGTATGGTTCGAAGAGCCGGTACCACGTATAGAACAAGCCATACCTATTATGTACCAGGCCGATGTGTTTGTATTGGTAGGTACATCGCTGGTTGTGTATCCTGCGGCCGGTTTGGTTGACTATGTAAAGCCTGAAGTACCTAAGTATGTGTTGGATAAGAGCATACCGCCCGTTAGCCGTTACCGCAATGTGATACCCATAGAGAGACCCGCTACTGAAGGCGCTGCCGAATTGAAACGAATCTTGCTTGAAGGCTTGAAGTAGTCTTATCGCTGGTTAGTATCATTAGCATCACATACATGGTGGCCGGCATCAATTGGTGCATCAGTCTGCTCAGCGATGTGAACAGGTGCCACTCAAGGTTGTTAGGACTTACTACATACACCAGCAGGTAGGCAAGCATACAGGTCAATAGCATCAGCAAACGCTTGTCGGGCATCTTCCTCCTGATGGCACAAATCAGCACATAGATCAGCACTACCCACTTCAGTAGCTTGAAGTGTTCATTGAGGTTGGTGACAAATGACTGGTAGATGAGCTTATAGCGTTGCCAGTCAAACATCATGTCGAAAGTAGTGTGCCCTTGTCCCGATACCATATCGTTAGGCGGTGCGTATGCAAGCTTGAAGAGTAGCCAAGTCAGTAAGGGTAGCGCAAAACCTATCAATGTGTACTTGATACGGTACCTGCCAAACAGCTCTTTGAAATGGTACAAGGCAAAGATGATAGCCAGTATCATGCCTTCGTTCTTGGTCCACATACAGCAGCCAAGGAGGGCGGCAGTGAGTACCAGCATGCGTGTATCGTCCTTGTGGTGCTGCATACATACCAAAGCACATAGCAGGAAGAAAGCAAGGAGGGTATCGGCGAGTTGATATTGGCCTTGCATAAGGTAGAAGTCATTGGTAGCTATCAACAGCAAAGCAATGCCCGATAGTACGATGCTCCTGCGGTAAGTCTCCAGGTATATGAGCACAGGTATACATAGCGTCACCAGGAAGTGAACGCTATATGCTACAACAAGGCTGAAGCCACCGGCAAACAGTTTGCTGAAGAAGGCAATAGTAGCGGGTAATGCAAGTGGGTAGTCGGCATGAGCGAGTTGTGTATTGAATAGCATGTTCTTCCAATGCTGTAGGTCGCAGAGGTACTTTGCATCCAGGTTCCAGATGGCCCAGGCATCCCATACGCCATGTTTCTCACCGTTGTAGTAGGCTTTGTTGGTAAGTACCACCACACCTGCAAGCAGTATGGCAAAGGCTATCTTGCTCATCTCAAAGGGTAGTTCGCCTAGTACAGGCTTGTTGAGCCAGCGTAGTAAGAAGAACAAGACCGCGGCTATGATAATGCTCGTAACTATAAACGGCAGGTGTGCCACAAGCGATAAGAAGTACAGGCAACCTATCAACCCTATAGATGATGCTATACTTAGTATGTACTTAGTGGCCTTCATCAGGGTTGGTTGTTAAGGTGTAAACATATTGGCTATCGCGAGCCTGCCATATTGGGTGCTGTGCAGCAACAAATGCTTGCAGGCTGCTATCACCACCTTGCAGGTATTGTATAGTAAGCGTAGTATCGAAGTCGGGTAGTGGCGACAGGTAGCGTGGGGCAAGTACATAACGCGCCCAGGGCAATAACTCCGCTTTTGATGATTCTGTACGTATACCGATATGAGCGCCGGGTGATATGTAAGCAGTTACAGGTTGAAGGCTGTTACTGAAGCTGTCAATAGCGTCAGTATGTTTCCACTTACTAAGGTATAGTAAGGTTGAAACAGCTAGGCTGACAGCTACAAGTATGAGGATGGTGTAAGCCTTCATTCGGGTAAAAGATAAGTATTTAATCCTTCCAATTCCACCACTTCAGCTGCTCAGGATCACGTTTGGATGGAGGTGTCTCCGCAAAGTAAACCGCGCAACGGAATACATATAACAAACAGCGGTCCTGAACTGTACCCGCTACTTCGTTTGACTGGTTGTAAAGCACTTGCGGGTCTTTATCTATAAGGGCTTCAACACAGCGGATATCAATATCCCAAAGGTCTTTGGCAATAGACTTGCCAACACCGGGTATTACTTGTAGTTCTTTTAAGGATTGCTCCTTATCCATCATTCAGCACTTTGCAGGTTGAACAGGCTATCTACAAACTCGGCTTTGTTGAATATCTGGAGGTCTTCCATTTTTTCACCAACGCCTATGTACTTAACAGGTATCTTGAATTGGTTGGCTATTGCAAGTACAACGCCGCCTTTGGCTGTACCATCAAGCTTGGTAATAGCCAGCGACGTAACATCGGTAGCGGCAGTGAATTGTTTGGCCTGTTCCAGTGCATTCTGGCCTGTGCTGCCATCTAATACCAATAACACTTCGTGCGGCGCACTTGGCATTTTCTTGCTGATAACGCGACGTATTTTACCCAGTTCATCCATCAGGTAAGCTTTATTGTGCAAACGACCGGCGGTATCAATGATCACCACATCTGCATTTCTTGCTATACCACTTTCCACAGCATCGTAAGCTACAGAACTGGGATCACTGCCCATTTCCTTCTTAACTATGGGTACACCCACACGCTCGCTCCATATAGTAAGCTGATCAACAGCAGCGGCACGGAAAGTGTCGGCAGCACCCAGCACTACCGATTTGCCCGCACGCTTGAAGTTATAGGCGAGTTTACCAATGGTAGTGGTTTTTCCCACACCATTCACGCCAACAACGAGTATTACATAAGGCTTTTTATCGGCAGGTACATTGAATGTTTCAAATTCGTTGGATGGGGCAGAGGTGAGAATATCCATCATCTCCTGCTGCAATATCTCATTCAGCTGAGAGGTACCCACATACTTATCTTTAGCTACGCGCGCTTCAATATTTTTAATGATCTTAATAGTAGTATCAACGCCAACGTCGGCACTTACCAGCGCAGTTTCCAGTTCATCAAGCACTTCTTCATCTACAGTGTCTTTACCTGCAATAACTTTCGTGATTTTGGAAAGAAAACCTTCCTTTGTTTTCTTCAGGCCTTCGTCCAGTGCTTCTTTTTGTTCCTGCTGCTCTTTATTGCGCTTAAAGAGCTTATCAAATAAACCCATATATAATGTAACGGCTTGTGGGTAATAATTCTTATGTGCTGCGAAGTTATATTATTTCATCAACTGAATAATATATACGTTGCTTATGACAAGATATAAAAGCAAAGAGCCGGATATTATCCGGCTCCTTAATATTATTTGTTGATCTTTTTCTGAAGGTTCTCATCCAGCGCATCCAGGAATTCTTCGGTGTACAGGTAGTGTGTGCCATGTTCTACCTTATTGCCATGTATGCAAACTGCAAGATCTTTTGTCATTTTACCGCTTTCTACGGTTTCGATGCAAACATCTTCCAAAGCCTGACAGAAATCTATTAACTCCTGGTTGTTATCCAGCTTGCCACGGAAGGCAAGACCGCGGGTCCAGGCGAAGATAGACGCGATAGGGTTGGTAGATGTTGGTTTACCTTTTTGATGTTCGCGATAGTGGCGCGTAACGGTACCATGGGCAGCTTCAGCTTCCATGGTTTTGCCATCCGGGGTTATCAATACCGATGTCATTAAACCAAGTGAACCAAACCCTTGCGCAACTGTATCGCTTTGTACGTCGCCATCGTAATTTTTACAAGCCCATACGAAATTACCGTTCCATTTTAATGCGCTGGCAACCATGTCATCTATCAGCCGATGTTCGTAAACGAGGTTGTTTTTATCAAATTCAGCTTTGAATTCGTTTTGATACACTTCTTCAAATATATCTTTGAAACGTCCGTCATATTTTTTCAGGATGGTGTTCTTGGTAGAAAGGTACAGAGGCCATTGTTTTGATAAGGCCATATTGAAACAAGCGCGTGCAAAGCCGCGGATCGATTCATCGGTATTGTACATGGCCAGCGCAACACCATCGCCTTTGAAGTTATATACTTCATGTTCTATAACCTCGCCATTCTCACCTTCAAATTTGATCGTCAGTTTGCCTTTTCCTTTTGTTACGAAATCGGTAGCACGATATTGATCGCCAAATGCATGACGGCCTACAATAATAGGAGCATCCCAGTTGGTAACCAGGCGCGGAATGTTATTGATAACAATCGGCTCGCGGAAAACGGTACCATCTAATATATTACGGATAGTGCCGTTAGGGCTCTTCCACATTTGTTTCAGGCTAAATTCTTTTACACGGCCTTCATCGGGGGTAATGGTAGCACATTTAATACCCACACCATATTGTTTAATAGCATTGGCAGCATCAACAGTTACCTGGTCATCGGTTTGATCGCGGTACTCAACTCCCAGGTCGTAATATTTTATATCTACCTCTACATAGGGTAATATCAGTTTATCCTTAATGAATTTCCAGATAATGCGTGTCATTTCATCGCCATCCAGCTCAACTACTGGATTGGCCACTTTAATTTTTGCCATATTGGGTGTTTGATGTTTTTAAATACAGAGGCCCAAAAATAGTAAAAGGTTTTGCTTTTATTACGTGAGTTTACAAATAAAAAAAGGTGCGAATATATCGCACCTTTTTCCGCTAATATTGAATATACCTATTGTTTTACAAATGTGTAATTGCCTTCAAGCAATTGCCCGTTGTTTTGCATTTTAATATAATAAATGCCCGGAGCAAGGTTGCTAATATCTATACTACCTGCATTATTATTGAAGGTGAGGTTAGTGTTCAGTACTATTCTGCCTAATCTATCGGTAATAATAGTTTGTACCATTTCATTCTTCAGTTCATCATTCGATTGGATGCGAAGTATATTATCTGAAACGGGGTTAGGAGCAACAGTAATATAATTTTTGCCTTCTGTACTTGCTACAGATGTAGGATATTTTATAACTATTTTTCCTGCATCGCTGGTGTCGAAGAATTTACCACAAAGCCTGTCATCAGAGCGGAGAACACAACGGAACATCCAGTCGTTTTTAGCAATTGAATTTTTTACTATAAGTGTTGGTGTATTATAGTTTGCGTACAATGCATCATTACTGATGTTAGAGAATGTTTGTCCGCCATTGCTACTTGCCTGCCATTGATAAATGAAAGATGTATTGTTTTGTACATCTACAGTAAATGTTGCAGGTGTGTTTTCATAAACCGTATCATTATCAGGGTGTTTTACAAAAAATGGCGGGAATATTACAAATAACGATATAGGTTCAGTCATTGCCTGGTTACATACACCATTAAATATGCAACGGAAGCTTTGGCCGTTCAAAGAGTCGGGTGTGCTATGAATCTGTAAGTATTGTGTATTTACACCATCGAATGGGGGAGTGTTTTGCAGATCTGTAAATCCATTACTCAAAGTACCTATCTGCCATTGGTAATCGGTTACATTGCCACCAGGAATAAAGCTAATTGTTTTATCAACCGTAGTACAAATAGTATCGCCAAGATTTTGCTGAGCAACTTTAGCAAGGGGAGTAACACTTAGTTCAACAGTATCGGAATAGCCTGAAACACCGCAGTCGCTGGTTGTCATGCAACGTATTTTGCTGGCGTTCAGGTTAGCAGGTGTATTATTAAGTGTTAGCATGCTTGTATTTACACCACTATAGGTAGCACTATTGGCTAATGGGGCAAATGCACCACCAGTACTCATTTCCCATTGATAAGTATCGCCAGTGCCATTGGTAACTAAAGAAAGGCTTGTGTTTTGAGCCTCGCAGGTAGTGGTATTTTGTGGCTGAGTGGTAATTGTTGGCGGATAGCAAGGATTTTCAAGATTTACATAATAATCTTCTGTTTCGCCATAGCCGTATAAAGGATAGTTTGTACATGCATCGCTACCACTCATAGATGAGTTGTAAGTATAAGCAGTACGCACACGCATGCGCCTGTTAAGGCCCGGTGTAGCAGTAGCCGGTATTGTTATATTACCACTTCTTGATGAAGTATAGCTGCCCGCAACTGTTGCTACCTGTTCGGTGCTTTCGTAAGTGCCATTACCATTTAAATCGATCCATATAGCAAATGCTAATGCATACCATGAGTTACCCACCGTAGCCGTGTAGGGGTAAGTGTGGGTAATAGTAAGTGTACGCACGGGTGTTGAAAAGGAATTGTAGCCATTACTACCCGAACCACTGTTGTTGGATGCAATACCTGCCAGGCTAAAAGCATTGATCGACATGTAGCTACCATATACAGAAGCATAAGGGGTAGAACTTGTTGAACATTGTGCGTTCGAAATGTTTTGATAGGACATTCCAGTGGCAAGTAATAAAATGAATGCGAATAATTTTAGATTCATAAGAGGTTACTTTTTAAAATTAGCTTTGTTATATAAACCTTAACAAATTACTAGTTTTAACCTATATTTTTTTACATTGGTTTAACTTTTAATCCATATTTAATTCGTATCCGTAAAGTTTTTAAAGACCAGCTTTTGCAGCATGGAACTATCTTGTATGAAACTATTTTTATATTCTTCGAACGGGCGCCATGTGTGCTGAAATTCATCCTTCTTTTCCATCAAAGCGTTCCATATTAATTTTTTATTTATATCTACTATGATACTGCGGCCTGTTGTTCCACCACAAGCTATATAACATCCATCGGCCAGTTGCAGCATACTGCCACCCGCCGGCCCACTAGGCGCTGTAGCAGTATCAATATCCAGAGGAAACTCCCACACTTTTTTTACCCTGCTCCCTGCAGTATTCAGCTCAACCAGAGACGATACCTGTTCCTGATTATTATACCGATATGCTTTGTTGTTATTATTGAATAAAATGACATTTCCTGTATTATTAAGATGTACAGCATGTTGCCCGCAAAAAATAGCTGGTTCTTCAGATACGCCATTATAGCGTGCTAGTATGTCGCCGGAGGGGTAGCTTATTTTAAGGATATGGTTAGCGTTTTTAAAACTCATATAAACAACATGGTTATTCTCATCAAAATAAAAGCTGTTAAGATGAGGCCCCAACTCCTCGGGACTGCGTGGTATTTTCTTTACAAAAAGTGTATCGGTGGCTATATAAGGGCTTGAGTTCCATTCCCAAACAGCGTTTCCATCTTTGTCCATCTCTATAAGCCCGCCCATAATAACACGCCTGTAAGTCTTCCCATCAATAATACGCCGCATGGGTATGGCTTTTTTTATTGCTTCTGCGCAATCGAGTCCCAGCTCAATAAATTCTGATTTATTTGTAGCAGACATATAATTGCCATTATTCAGCCTTGTGAACTCATGGTGATACATTTCTAATGAATCGAACTTCTTTATGAATTTGTTTTTAGGGCCTTCCCATAAAACATTTCCATCATAGTCGATTTCGTAAATGTTTTTTACTGTAATAAATGTCAGCGTACCGAATGGGGTAGGCTTGAGATCGCGTACACTCATATCTTTTTCTGTTACACCTGCTATATCGGGCAAATACCATAGCAGGTTGCCATCGATATCGTACATACCCCTGGAATAATCAAGAAATATCAGCAGGTCTTTATGATGGTCTGCATTATGTAATATTCTCAGGCGATATTTATTAGTATCGGTTATTGCAGGGCTGCCGGTTGTGAGATGATATAGTTGGGAAGAACCTTTTAGTTTGTTTTTTTTATTGATATAGCTAACGCGCCATGTATAGCTTTTACCGAATTCAGGTAACGTAACCAGCATACGATTGTCATTATACTGATTGTTGAAGAATATATTCTTATTGAAATCGGTACTATTATTAATCAACCCATTTGCTATTTCCAGCTTGTAGGCAACTGCATCTTTATTTTTAGGTATGCTAAAACCGGTAAGGCGGTAATTAATGGTATCACCGTTGCTGGGATGTATTTGCGCCTTGGCAGAGACAGCAAAAAATAAAAAGCAATAAAATAAAAACAGGATTCTGGTAGACATGAACTGATATTATTAAACTTTGATTATAGTAAAATCTTAATTCGTTTTGATTGCTATGTTTTATACGGGTTTCCGATGATGCCCGTTATTCTTTATGTACAGCAGAGGGAAAAATAAGTTTTTCTATCTGCTCCGGCTCTTGTAACGGGCTTATGCGATATCCTTCATCGGGCCACCAAACATTACGTTCATCTTTCTTTTGCAGAATAGCATTCCATATTATTTTTTTATGCTCATTTACAATAAATACTCTTCCTGTACTGCCAACACAAGCCAGGTAACAGCCATCCTGCATCTGTAAAATATTGCCACCGGTACTGGTGCCTGACTTGGCGAACGAATCGATCTTGCATGAAAACTCCCATATTTTTTTCACTTTACCATTTTCTTCTTTTAACTCGGTAAGGTATGATATGTGATCCGGGCTATTATGCACATCGCCTTTCCTGTTATTATTGAAAATAACCAAGTTGCCCGCATTATTAAGCCTTGCTGCATGCTGCCCTGCAAAAAGCGGAGGTGTTTCGCTAAGGCCATAATAAGACGCAAGTAGAGCACCATCAGGGTAGCTGATCTTTATAACATGGTGTGCGTTTTTAAAACTTATGTAAATGACATTTTCTTTTTCATCGAGGTAAAAACTGTTCATATAAGGTGTTACATCATCGGGGCTAACAGGCAAACGTTTAAAAAAGAGAGAATCGTCTTTTATGTATTTTGACGACTCCCAGCGCCAAACGATATTCCCTTTCTCATCAAACTCTTCTAAAGTGCCTAAAGGAATTTGCCTGGATACTATGCCATTTTTTACATGCATCATTGGTATATGTCTTTTTATAGCCTCAGCGCTATCGATGTATAATGGAATAAGTACATGCTCATTTCCTGCAGCCATGTAATGCCCGTTACTCAGGCGCGTAAACTCATGGTGGTATGTATCAAACGAATCCAAGCCTTGTGAGTTGGTAGTTTTTGCACTCGTCCAAAGTAAATTACCATCATAGTCAACCTCATAAAGATTGCCCGCAGCTAAAAAAGTAAGTGTGCCAAAAGGAGTAATTTTCAAATCTCTTATTGGAAGATGCCTTGGGGAAATACCCTTTATTGGTGGTAAATACCACATCACCTCTCCATTAAGATTGTATAATGCTTTCGATTGGTCGATAAATACCATCAATCCTGTATGATGTTCAGCATGCTGAACAATATTCATCCGGTTTATTGCTGTATCGGTAATTGCAGCATATCCTGTAGTGACGTGGTAGAGTGGTGAGCTTTCCTGTGTTCTGTTTTTATTGTTTAAATATTCTACCCGCCAGGTATAGCTTTTACCATATTCGGGCAAAAGCGTCAGCATATTGTTTTGAGTGTATATAGAATCGATAATTATGTTTGCTGAAAAATCACTGTTATTGTTGATGACGCCATTAGCAACTTGTAGTTTGTAAAAATCGGCCTTGTTGTTTGCAGGTACACTAAAACCTGCCAGGCGATAATTTATAGTGTCATTATTAAAAGGGTGTATTTGGGCTATCGCAGTGAAAGTTGAAAATATGCAAAATAGTAGAGTGTTGATTTTTAGCATAAGGTTGAAGTTTAGATTTACCTGAATAATACTGTATCCGTAGTTGGGGGGTGATAAATGCTGCCACAGCATTTATCGATACGAAAAACAACAGTGGATAGTTAATGGTATCCTTTATACTGACAACACCCGGGAATAAAAAACAAAATTGAATAGAATAATGTTAGCATCAATAGAGGGATTAATTCTCTAATATAAATTTTAATTTTTTTTTAATTTAATACTTATAGCGATATTTTTAATCATTTTTATAACTGCTGTCTAAAATTTTACCTATTAATTTAATACGAATTATTATTATTTTTTATATTTTGTTTTTTGTCCATGTTTATAGTAGCAACCTTAAAAAAGAATATCAATATTTAATTAAAGAATTAAATATTAATAATTATTGTAGGTACACGTTTTAATCTTGTTAACTTCAATAATGAAAATATTAATACAAGTGCATTGCAGATAATCTATTTATGAAAAGGGGTAACTTCCTGAAAGTAGCTGCTACCGTAGCATTAGTACCAATGGCAATGAAATTACAGGCATTCAAAAAATGGGTAGATGACCAACCGGCAACAGATTTGATGCCAGCTTTATTTGTAGGGCATGGCAACCCGATGAATGCGATACTGCATAATGAGTTTAATGAAAAATGGCGGCAGCTTGGAGAGCAATTACCTAAGCCTAAAGCAATATTATCAGTTTCGGCACATTGGCTAACCCGTGGCACTTATGTTACCGCAATGGAGCGGCCCAAAACGATACACGATTTTGGTGGTTTCCCTAAAGAGTTGTTCGACGCACAATATCCTGCGCCAGGTGCGCCTGATGTAGCTGCAACAACAATAGGCCTGGTAAAAAATATTGCTATAAAAGAAGACCATCAGTGGGGGCTAGATCATGGCAAGTGGTCGGTATTGCTACCCATGTATCCTAATGCTGATATACCGGTTTTTCAATTAAGTATAGACTACTACCAAACACCACAATACCACTATGATCTTGCGATACAGCTAATCGAGTTACGTAAAAAAGGAGTAATGATAATAGGTAGTGGTAATATTGTACATAACCTGCGCATGATAGATTTTGAAGGGAAGCGTAAATTTGATTGGGCGTATGAGTTTGATGAAAAGATTAAGAACTTTATTGAAGATGGGAATGATAATGGCGTAATAAATTATCATAAACTAGGTAGTATAGCAGATATGGCTGTACCAACCAACGACCATTATTTACCTCTTATATATTCACTGGCAGTTAAGGGGAGAAAAGATGAGGTGACTTTTTTCAACGATAAAATGGATGCAGGTTCTATATCTATGCGCTCATTACTTATCAGCTAGGTTTGTAAGCCTGTCATAATATTATTTGTATCTTAGTGAATTACACCTGAACATTATATAGACAAATGAAAAATGCAGCCTTAGCAACTATCGCCTTATCAACTATTCTTTTCTGGGGATGTTCTAAAGACAACCCAGGCAATAATAATAACCCGTATTACGGTGAAGATTACGGCCCTTTTACTTATAAGGTAGATAATGTGCGCGATACATCGCTGGAGCAAAGCGATGAAGTAATAATAGTAATACAAGTAGAGAAACTATCGGGGCCAGCCGATAATGTACAACTTACTGCAACAGACTTGCCTGAAGGGGCAACTATAACTTTTGATCCGGCAAGTGCAAAGCCACCGTTTAACAGCATTGTAAAAATAAAAACAGACCGGGTAAAGACAGGAACTTATCCTATCAACATACAGGCATATAACAAAGCAGCAGGTGCAATAAATTATCCTATGACCTTAACTGTACGGCCATATAAAAAGGCTTCGACTGCTTTAGTTGGCAACTATAATACTGCGGGCGCCTGCACTCCCCAAACAGGTGACTTTGCGCATAATTCAAAGATTGAGGCTATAGAAGGCAGTAGCTCCAGTGTAAATATTTTTGGTTTCTGGTCGCCATCGTGGAATGTAATTATTCGTGCAGATATAATTGATGTAGCAAAAGGCACGCTCAGCATTCCTTCGCAAGAGGCTGGGGGGCTCACTTATTCAGGTACAGGTACGTTTGACAGAAACACCATTACTATCAACTATACCGTTAGCGGACAAGTTGTAAATGAAACTTGCACTGCAACCATGACCCGACAATAGCTATTGAATAACTATTACTGATTTACCCTCTTTTTTTTGAATATGGCAACAGTCGGCTGAGATAATATAAGTTTCGTTAACTACCTGCTTACCATCTTTAATGCCAATAAACTGAAATTTATCAAAAGACTGTTGCAACGTTTTTTGATAGCTATCATCCAGTATGGTATAATATCCTTCCATGCTTTCTGATGCTTTTATTTTTTCGCCTGTTGATGTACGTAGTGTATAATACTCATCAAGTCTCACGGCATCTCCATTTTTATCGGTTACTTGTGCTGTAACCATAGCAAATATCATTGTGCAAGCAACGTTGGGATTACATTTTTCACCATTGCTGCTGTTGCCTGCCGTTTTTTTGCAAGAGGCATTCATGAAAACAGGTGCCGTAACTAGTATGAATAGCGCTAAAAATGTGGTTCTCATAGCAAGCTTTATTGCTAAGTTACATCTTTAACCATATTTCAAGACGATACCTTCTAGCGTATTAATAAGACTACCATATTTTTCCAGTAAGAACTGCATGGTATCGAAATGGTCGGTTTGTTTAATAAGATCTGATACAGCCAGTTCTTTCTTCAGCACCCTGAAAGTGGCGTCATCAATCATATCATCGCTTTCGTGTACCAGCTTTTTCATCTCCTGCAGTTTAAGGCCAATCTCAGGAAATGCGTTTTTAAATTTCAGATTTCTGAGACATTCGTTAAGTAAGGCGATGATGGTAATAATATTTTGTAAAACGGTATTATTGGTTTTTGAGTGGATATCAATTTGCCTGCTGCGAATGTGTTTGGCTACAACCAATGTATGTGTGGTAACATCATTCAGGCCAGATGCCAGATAGTGTATATCTTCTCTATCAATAGGTGTTACCAAACTACCGCTAACCATTGTTAGTAGTTTGCGGGTAATGATTCTATTAGTATCAACAAGTTCCTGCAAATGTTTTATGCTCTGCTCCCGTATTTCGGTATTACCCGTGGTTGCAATCAGGAAAATGTCACTCATTTTTTTGAGGTTAGCGGTTACCTTATCCAGTAAAGCATAAAATTTATTATCTGCGGGGAGAAATATTTGCCTAAGAAATGACATACCACTACGTTTGTTACAAAGTTAGCCTTTGCATGTGGGGCATGCGGTTAATACCATAAGCTTAATAATTATTTAAACTTGACATGTTTGATGTATTTGCATATTTATAAAATGTTAAGGAGTAAGACTATAGTTGCAATAATATTGCTTTGCCAGATTATTAGTTTTAATGTGCATGCGCAAAAGACTAATAAAAGCTACTGCGCGGTAGCTTTTTATAATGTGGAGAATCTTTTTGACACTGAAAATGAACCCAATAAGGAAGATGATGATTTTACACCAAATGGCGCTTACCATTATACCAACGAGATATACCGAAAGAAATTGCACAATATAGCCAGTGTATTGCAAGGCCTTGCTCTAAATAATAACGGCCCATCTATTATCGGGCTTGCAGAGGTAGAAAACAATAAAGTGATAAAAGACTTATGCGCTGAACCTTTAATAAGCAAACGGAATTATAAGTTTGTATGGTATGATGGGCCAGATGTGCGAGGTATAGATGTCGCATTGATATATGATCCCAAACGCTTTATTGTAAAACATTCGGCAGCTATACCTGTATATATACCTGTAAATGGCTATAATGAACATAGCAGGGATATTTTGTTTGTAACTGGTGTACTGAATGGGGAAGAAGTATTTGTATTGGTGAACCATTGGCCATCGCGACGGGAGGGGCAAAGTATAACTACCGGTAAGCGGCTATCTGTTGCTAAAGAGAACAAGCATATTATCGATTCACTAATGCATGCAAAACCAGGTGCCAAAATAATTTTGATGGGAGACCTAAACGATAATCCGACTGATGAGAGTATTGCTTCAGGGCTGGAAGCGACAAGTGATCGAACAAAAAATTTATTCAATCCCTGGGTAAATGTTTATCGTTCCGGCAAAGGGACATCGCGCTATAAGCGAACATGGCAATTGTTTGATCAAATAATTATTTCAAAACCTTTTTTGAATGGGCCACAGGGGAAGTGGATATATGATAGAGTGGAAATATACAATCCTGTTATATTGCAAGATAAGTATAGTAAAGGGAGAGGGTTTCCATACCGGTCGTTTAAAGGAACTTACTGGATAAATGGTTATAGCGACCATTTCCCGGTTATGCTATACATGAAAAAATAAAAAAATGGTGGCAGCATGTATCAGATGCTTGTGCGCCACCATTTTGAAATAAGGAAATAGCTTCAAGGCTCCTATCCCAGTGATTTGAGCCATGTTACAACTTCATCTCTTGTTTTGCCAAGTTTTTGTTGTAAGCGGCCGTAAAGTTCATCATCCTTACCTTCTTCATATTTCAGATCATCATCAGTAAGATCAGCATTTGCTTGTTTTACTTTACCTTTCAATTCGTTCCATTTTCCTTTCAGTTCTAATTTATCCATAACTATTTATTTTTATTTTTTATAATTAATACAGTAAAATTTGTGCAGCTGGCTTTAAAAATTACCTGTTTTTAACTTTTTGAACTTCACCGTCTTCAATCTTTATTTTTTGATCCGGTGTTTTTATTTTTTTGTCATCGCCATCAACTTTTACTTTAGTATCACCATCGGCTGATTTGTATTTATATTCATCTTCATCAGCCTTTACTTTGCTACCGTCAGCATATTCAATTTTCAACTCGTTGCCATCCCATTTTGTTTTAGTGCCATCCAATTCATATTTCATGTCATCGTTGCGAATAATAGCATTGTTAACAACGGTACCTGTTTTACCATAAAAAGTATCGCGAGTATTCATGTCCACATAAAACTCTACAGGTTCGCCGGTAGCCATGCTAACCATTTGCCCGGTAGATTCATCTTTTTTCAGCTCTACAGTATTGCCTGTATTAAGGTCAACATATTGTGTAGTAGTTGTTGTGGTAGTAGTTGTAGTCGTGCTATCATTGTCTGTCATTTCAGAATCAGCGCTATTGTTGCACGCAGTGAAACTTAAAGCTGCTACAGCTAACGAAAACGCAGGAAACATTAATTTCTTCATAGTAGTTGTTTTTCACTAACCTAAAAAATATCAGACCAGACAAAGATTTCATTGATAATGAAGGGATTACTTTTATTAAAGAGTGTAATAAGTTCCACACATGATGTTATTGGGCTGTTAAAAACCATAATGGGGTCAGGCAATAATTAAACCTATGGCATGTTTGTTGGTTATATGGTATAACTGATATAGCAACAATGAAACAATACATTAAAATATCTTTTTTAAGTATAAGTGCAATAGCCATATTGCTCCTTAGTTCTTGTGTTAAGGATAGATACTACGATACTACTCCGGCTCCTCCATCAGGTTATCAAAATGTTTTTGATGATAATTTTGACTATGATGCATACAATTGGTCGTTTAGCGACCATGTTAATTCTGCTTTTGTAGATGTAAGTAGTGGGGTGCTTAATTATACCTACACACCGTCTGTTGATGGTACTAATACAGTGGCAGTGAACACCGGCCTTAATACTTCGTATGATTTTCTGATACAAACAAGTATAGCATCAGACAACGCGATGGGCTTAGCATTTGGCGTTTCCAACTATGATTATGGTTATTCTTTTTTTATTGATAATCAAGGCTATTATGCCGTATATAAGGAGGGTGATGCTAATACACCAGTACGCACACTTATTGACTG
>CBFGNI010000043.1:0-15281 GCA_965650105.1 uncultured bacterium
ACCCCAACATATAGTGGTTGTCCCGCAATGGATGTTATAAGTATAAATATTCGCATGGCGCTTATAAGCCGTGGCATCAGGCATGTAAACATCGAACAGCAACTAAGCCCTGCGTGGACTACCGATTGGATAACGGAAAGCGGCAAGCAAAAGCTGGAAGCTTATGGCATTGCACCCCCTAAACGCAAAGCCGCCAATCCGTTGGGGCTCTTTGAAGAAGACATAGTTACCTGCCCGCGCTGCCATTCTGAAAACACAGAGTTGGTAAGCCAGTTTGGCCCTACATCCTGCAAATCATTATACAAATGCCTCGACTGTAAAGAGCCTTTTGAGCATTTTAAATGCCACTAATTTGTTTTAATATTGTTTTACTCCACGTTATAAATAATTATGAAAAATATTTTCTCTGTTTTACTGATCGCATTATCAACTACCGCCATTGCACAGCCGGGAAAGGCGCCGGAAGTTCCTACACCACCCCCACTTTCCTTCGAAGAAATGCGACTGCCACCTGTTCGTGAGTCTGAAGAGTATAAGAACGTGAGTGAGCAGGTAATGAATGCTATTAATAATGACCCGAATAATATAATGGACGCCATGTCCAACGAAATGCACGTACAATATCCCGGCGATAAAATGGCCGGCTACCTGAAGGGAATAAAAAAAGAATATGGTGAAGCGCGCAACTTCAGATTTTTAACTACAACAGGCTCTGTGGCCCGTTACGAAGCTTCTTTTGATAAGAAACACCAGGTACTGATGAAACTGGGCCTGAATAAAGAAGGAAGATTATCTCTATTAAGCTTTTCTCCATACAACGAAGAAAAGGAAGTGCCGCCTATGGAGCAAAATAGTACTAAACTTTCATTGCCTTTCGAAGGTGAATGGTATGTATTATCGGGCGGTATAAATAATATCGACAGGGAAAATTCTCCCTTCAGCCAACGTGCCGCTGCAACGTTTGTAATGCGGAAGGCAGGCAATACTTATAAAACCAATGGCTACGAAAACACCGATTATTATGCTTACGGACAAGCAATATTAGCGCCTTGCGATGCTACTGTAGCCAGGGTAATAGATAATATTAACGATAATGAACCAGGTAGTATTAATACAATGTTTGCAGGTGGTAATACAGTTGTACTGAAAACCGATAAGAACGAATACATTGTGCTGGGCCATTTGAAAGACGGCTCTATAAAAGTAAAAGAAGGCGATAAAGTAAAAAAAGGTGCTACCCTTGCTGAATGTGGCAATTCAGGCGATAGCAATGAACCTTCATTATATTTCAACGTTCAAAATACCGATGGTACATTGCCTACAATAGGCGCAAAAGCGCTGTTCAGCAACGTGGTAGCGGTTATGCCCGATGGCAAAACAGAAAGCAAACAACTTTATACGCCCGTTATGGGCAGTAGCGTAAAAGCAAAATAAGCACCTGTTAATTTGTACGAAAAAAAATCACAGTCTTTAGCACCTATACATGTGTTTTACCAGCGCGTGTTGCGGAATCTTTTAGTTGCCTGTGGCATACTTGCATTTTGTCTTACCATCGGTATATTAGGTTACCATTATACCGATGGTATCGAATGGATCGACGCACTGCATAATGCTTCTATGATACTAAGTGGTATGGGGCCGGTAGTTGAGATAAAATCGACCGGTGGCAAGTTATTCTCTTCAGCTTATGCTTTATTCAGTGGTGTAGCATTCATTACCAATATAGGCATCATACTTGCGCCTATGGCGCATAGGTTATTTCACCGCCTGCATTTGGAAGAAGATTGATTTTTTATTCAGCTTTGAACTTAGGTAACACGGCCAGCGCTTCTTTCGCAGCCTGCTGCCCTGCTTCTTTTTTATTGTAACCATTGCCTGTAGCCAGCATTTCGCCATCCAGCATTACAGCTATTACAAATATCTTACGCGCGCCATCTACTTTTTCTTCTATGGTATCAAAGCTTACCGTATGGCTGTTCTTTTGCGCCCAGCTCAGCAGTTTATTTTTAAAGTTGGTATCTGTATTTTCCAGCAGTTCAATATCTATATAAGGCTTTATCATCTGGTTCATGATAAAGTTGCGCGTACGCACAAAACCCTGGTCAAGATACACCGCACCTATTAAAGCTTCCAGTGCGTTGCCAAATATATGGCTGCGGCTCAGGCTGCGGTCGTTCTGGTTATACTGCACCAGCTTTTGCAAGCCCATGCGCAGTGCTACGCTGTTCAGCGTTTCGCGCCTCACAATGCGCGATCGCATTTCCGTTAGGTAGCCTTCCGATTGGTTAGGATATTTTTTGAACAGGTAGTCCGCCACTATCGATCCCAGTATAGCATCACCCAAAAACTCCAGGCGTTCGTTATTCTGTGCCAGCTCTTCAATACGCGAGCGGTGCATAAGTGCCAGCTGATAATAGGGTAAATGCTTGGGTGAGTAACCCAATAAGTGTTCCAGCTGCCTTAGCAAATCTTTGTTAGGCGAAAAAAGATGTAAGATTCGTGATGTGAATCTGCGCAAAGCTATTCTTCAAATTTTTTGAAAATAACAGAAGCGTTATGCCCCCCAAAACCAAAAGTATTACTCAATGCAGCGCGTAAAGGACGTTCCTGTGCTTTATTGAAAGTAAGGTTCAGTCTCGAGTCAATTGCGGGGTCATCAGTAAAATGGTTGATGGTTGGCGGTATAATACCGTGCATCACGGCCTTAATACTGGCTATAGCTTCAATGGCGCCTGCACCACCCAACAGGTGCCCGGTCATCGATTTGGTAGAGCTTATATTCAGGTTATAAGCATGTTCTTCAAATACCTTTTGTATGGCTATCAGTTCAGCCACATCGCCTAGTGGGGTTGAAGTACCGTGCACGTTTATATAGTCAATATCTTCAGGTTTCATATGTGCATCGGCCAGTGCATTACGCATTACGTTTATCACGCCCAGCCCTTCGGGGTGGGGTGCGGTCAGGTGGTATGCGTCAGCGCTTAGCCCGCCGCCTGCTACTTCTGCAAATATTGTAGCGCCACGGCGTTTGGCGTGCTCATATTCTTCCAGTATCAGTGCGCCTGCGCCTTCACCCAGTACAAAACCATCGCGGTCCTTATCAAAAGGCCTGCTGGCTGTTTTAGGGTCGTCGTTACGTTCCGATAAAGCCTTCATAGCATTGAAGCCACCAATACCTGCTTCCGTTATTACCGCTTCCGATCCGCCGCATACTATAGCATCGGCCATACCTAGCCTCAGGTAGTTGAACGAATCGATAATAGCGTTGTTTGAAGACGCACAGGCACTGACAGTTGCAAAATTGGGACCGCGGAAACCATATTTCATTGAGATATGGCCCGGTGCAATGTCCAGAATAAGCTTTGGAATGAAGAAGGGGTTGAAACGTGGGGTACCGTCGCCGGCGTTGAATTGCTTCATTTCTTCAATGAAGGTAATCATACCGCCTATGCCCGATGCCCATATTACACCAACCCTATCTCTATTAATACCTTCCTGTTCCAGGTTGGCTTGCTGCACAGCTTCGGTGGCAGCCACCATCGCTAATTGAGAAAAACGGTCAAGTTTACGCGCTTCTTTCCTTTCGAAATGATCTTCGGGATTGAAGTTCTTCAGTTCGCAGGCAAATTTCGTTTTGAATTTGCTGACATCGAATTGCTTAATGAAATCGGCGCCCGAAACTCCATTAATTAATCCCTTCCAGTATTCTTCTACGGAATTTCCTAATGGGGTCAAGGCACCGATACCGGTAACGACAACTCGTTTTAACGGCGAATTCATTGAAACAATTTCAGTTACTGTGATTGCTGATTAATTACTTACGTGTTTTTCCAGATACGATACAGCCTGGCCAACGGTAGTGATGGTTTCAGCTTGTTCATCAGGAATAGAGATGTTGAATTCTTTTTCGAACTCCATGATCAGTTCTACTGTATCCAGAGAATCAGCTCCTAAATCGTTAGTAAAACTAGCTTCAGGGGTTACTTCTGATTCGTCAACACCTAACTTATCCACGATGATTTTCTTTACGCGATTTGCAATTTCAGACATGGTTATGCAATTTGATTTTATGCTGCAAAAATATACTTTTTGGCAAAACGGCGAAATAATAATGCTATTCTTTCAAATTCATTTCATTTCTATATTTCGCGAGGCTTGTTTATTACCGCTTCAACTATGTTTCCATCCTTCATTATCAGCGTTCTGTCGGTCATAGTTGCCAATTCTTCGTTATGTGTTACCAGGATGAATGTTTGATTCAATTCCTTCCTCAATTGAAGAAAAAGCTGGTGTATAGCCACCGCATTCGCACTATCCAGGTTGCCCGTAGGCTCATCAGCCATTATTATCGATGGCTTATTTACCAGTGCCCTGGCAATAGCTACCCGCTGCTGCTCGCCGCCCGATAGCTCCGCTGGCTTATTATCTAAACGGCTACCCAGCCCCACAGTCTCCAGCATAGCCGCTGCTTCTTTAAGCGCCACTGCCTTCCCTCTTCCAGCTATCCACAATGGCACTGCTACATTTTCAACCGCACTAAACTCTGGCAGCAAATGGTGAAACTGAAACACAAAGCCCAGGTGCTTGTTGCGAAAGCGTGCCTGCTTCCTGGCCGGCAGCGCAAATACATCAACCCCGTCTATCGTCACAGTACCTGCATCAGGTTTATCTAACGCGCCCAGCAAGTGCAGCAAGGTACTTTTTCCCGCCCCTGAAGGCCCTGTTATGGAAACTATCTCTCCTTTACTTACTTCTAAAGATACCCCATTTACCACTGTAAGATTGGAATACTTTTTGAGTATGTTTTGTGCCGAAAGCATAGTGTAAATATGTACCAAATTGATAGCAATAACAACTTTGCAAAACATATTACACTATTTGCATATTGCTTATTGTTATCGATATGTAAGCATCAGCTAATAAAATTTGTATTGTTTGTTTGAAAACTTACATTTGCGGAAATCAATAATAAAAATAAAATATTTTTAATATGTTTTGGACACTCGAATTAGCATCACATCTTGAGGACGCACCCTGGCCAGCAACAAAAGACGAGTTGATAGATTACGCTATCCGTTCTGGCGCCCCGCTTGAAGTGGTGGAGAATTTACAAGAGCTGGACGACGAAGGTGAGATATACGAAGGCATAGAAGATATATGGCCCGACTATCCTACCCAGGAAGATTTCTTCTTTAACGAGGATGAATATTAATTACTTCAATTGAAATAAATGAATTCAAGCGCCATTCCTGGCGCTTTTTTATTTCCATAAATTACGCCAATTTATTGTATTTTTGTATCTCCAGAGAGCAGATAAAATGTAGTATGCAGCCCCCGGAACACAATAACAAAAACAATATGCGTTGTTCAATTTTGCTATAAACAGAAAACTTTGTCTTGCGGCATTTCCCTTCAAAAAGCTTTGCTACAGCGCATTGCAACACACAATGCACCATCAGAAAAAAAATTATTTTTTTCATTTTTTCAACAAAATTGAACAACAGATATACTTAATTATATGTATCGCTTCCTCGACTTCGGTGGCAGTACACCATCGGGGTACCAGTAGTTCTTCCATTGTTCAGGCTCCAGTGCGTCGGCTACATCAAAGTCGCCTATCTTGGTACGCCTAAGCTCTTGCAGGTAGCCACCGCAACCCAGAGCTTGTCCAAAGTCGTGGGCCAGCGAGCGGATATAAGTACCCGTACTGCATGCTACCCTAAAGTGCACCTCAGGCAGTTCAACCTTGGTTATCTCGAACGTCGTGATGCTTACTGCACGTGGTTGCAGCACTATCTCTTTGCCGGCACGTGCCAGTTCATAAGCGCGTTTGCCATCCTTCTTTATGGCCGAATGGATAGGTGGGGTTTGCAGTATATCGCCCACAAACTGCGGCCTTGCAGCTTCTATATCAGCAGCTGTTATGTGTTCAAAGGGCTTGAAGTCTTCGGGCTCGCTCTCAAGATCGTAAGTGGCGGTTACAGCGCCCAGGTGTATAATACCAACATACTCCTTAGGCAACTGCTGAAACTCGCTGATGCGTTTGGTAAACTTGCCTGTGCAGCATATCAGCAAGCCTGTAGCAAGGGGGTCTAATGTACCGGCATGGCCTATCTTGGCAATGAGCATCTTGCGCACCTTGTGTATGGCATCAAAAGAGGTCCAGCGGTAAGGTTTATCAATGAGTATAACGCCGCCTTGTTGTAGTTCGGCAGGCATTGGTTTAGGCATCATGGCCGCAAAGGTAATATATAGTTCAGTCTGCCTAACTTTACAGCTATATGTCGCTTTTCGAAACAAAGAACGGGCCTTTTATTATTGCCGGCCCTTGTAGTGCTGAGACCCGCGAACAGGTGCTGGAGACCGCAATGGCTGTGCAGCAGATGCCGGTGCATCTCTTCCGCGCAGGTGTATGGAAGCCGCGTACCAGGCCGGGCAGCTTTGAAGGCAATGGTGTTGAAGCCCTGGAATGGCTGCAGGAAGTGAAGCAAACATACGGGTTGAAAGTAGCCATAGAAGTAGCAGAACCTGTACATGTGGAACTGGCGCTGAAGTATGGTATAGATGTAGTTTGGATAGGTGCACGTACTACGGTAAACCCGTTCCAGGTGCAGCATATAGCTAATGCACTGAAAGGGGTACAGATACCGGTAATGGTGAAGAACCCCGTTAACCCGGATGTAGATCTTTGGGAAGGCGCTATTGAACGATTGCAAAGTGCCGGCATTACCGATGTGGCAGCTATACACCGTGGCTTTTCAGGCTATAATGCGGTATCGCAATACCGCAACCTCCCTAACTGGCCCATACCAATAGAGCTGAAAAGACGCAAGCCGGAACTACCGGTTATTTGCGACCCCAGCCATATAACCGGCAACCGTAACCGTATAGCCGAGGTATCGCAAAAAGCATTGGATATGGGGTTTGACGGACTGATGATAGAGACACACCCGCATCCTGATGAAGCCTGGAGCGATGCGGCACAACAAGTGACCCCTGCAGTCTTGAACACCATTCTGAAACAACTCATAGTGCGGCAGAAAGATACTGCTGATATGAGCAAGCTTATGGAACTGGATCATTTACGCCAATTGGCCGATAGTGTAGATGTGGAGATCATAGACCTGCTGGCAAGACGTATGGAACTTAGTGTACGTATGGGCGAAGTAAAACGCGATTGCAACATGACCGCTTACCAACCCGAGCGCTGGCGGGAGATTGTTAGTACCAGGGGCGCACGTGCAAAGACATTGAATATATCGCCCGATTTCATTATTGCCCTATATGAAATGATACACGATGAAAGCATAAAAAAACAACTGGAAATACTACAAGGTTCAACTAAAAAAGTAAAAAGCTAATTTTAGCACTTCAATTTTAAAATAGAATAACATTGTCGCTTAAGCAACATAAAGACGAACAGGTAAGGTACGACCAGCAGGTAGAGAACTCAAGGAATTATGTATTGCCTTTTATAGAAAAGACAAAGAAGCTGGTACCGGGCACAAGGGTGCTGGAAATTGGTTGTGGCGAAGGTGGCGTGCTTACACCTTTTATTGAAAAAGGCTGCTATTGCGTAGGTGTTGACCTTAACCAGCTGCGTATTGATCTTGCTAATAGGTTTCTTTTGCAAGCAGTAGCCGATGAAAAAGCAGCTTTTTTGTATAAAAATGTGTACGACAAAGACTTCCTTGAAAAGTACAGAGGCTATTTCGACATTATTATTCTGAAGGACACTATCGAACATATACCCGAACAGGAGAAATTCATCCCTTACATAAAGCAATTACTAAGGCAAGACGGCCAGATCTTTTTTGGTTTCCCGCCGTGGTATATGCCTTTTGGTGGCCACCAGCAAATATGCGAAGGCAAACTTGCAAGCAAACTGCCATACTACCATATTTTACCTAAACCATTATATAAAGGCCTGCTGAAAATGATGGGTGAAAGTGAAGGTAAGATTGGAGAACTGGAAGAAATATATGATACACGTATCAGTATTGAACGTTTTGAAAAAATAATAAAGGATAGTGGCCTTATCATTTTTCAAAAGCAGCACTACCTCATTAACCCGATATATAAATACAAGTTTGGGTTAGAGCCCAGGGAGCAATGGGAAGTAATATCTGCTATACCATTTCTGCGCAACTTCCTTACTACCTGTGTGTACTATACAGTGGGTTGATTCCAGATGCGCCAGGCAGCTTCGGCCTGAAGATGTAGCATTTCAAGGCCATTCTTAGTTTGGGCTCCGTGCATCTTCCCCATCTTCAGAAACAATGTCTCTTCGGGGTTGTAGATGAGGTCGTATAACAGATGTTCAGAACCAATTGATGTGAATGGTATTGGTGGTACTTTATCCATATCAGGATGCATACCCAGGGGAGTTGTATTAATAATAAGCCGATGAGCGGTAATCAGCTCATCGGTAAGATCGTTGTAAGTTAAGTTCTCCGGGCCTTTAGTTCGCGACACCATCTCATACGCTATACCAAGCTTAGCCAAGACATAAGTCACCGCTTTAGACGCTCCGCCAGTGCCTAATACTAATGCATGGGTGTGGTGCCGTTGCAGGAGTGGCAGCAAACTTTCTTTGAAACCGATAACATCGGTATTATAGCCTTTAGCACTACCATTTATTATAGAGATGCAGTTCACGGCCCCAATAGCCTCCGCAACAATATCCAGTTCATTAAGATAGCTAATAACAGATTGCTTATAAGGTATCGTAACGTTTAGCCCGCAAATGTGTGGATGTGTTTGCAGCAACGAAGCGAAATGCCCGATATCAGGTATAGGAAATGAGTGGTAAACTGCATCTATCCCTTCGCATTGAAACTTACTATTGAAGTATGAAGGTGAGAATGAATGCGTAAGCGGGTAACCTATCAGACCGTACTCAGCTTGCATGAAGGTGTATTAAAATACTAAAGGTGCACTATACGTACACCCTTAGTTTATCAGTTACTTGTCTTTGTTCAGGAACAGGTGAAAAGTGTCACCCCGCAGGCCATAACGCATCGATTCCAGTGGCAGCACTTCATTTGGCGCCAGGTTGCCCAGGTTTACGTTAGCACCCAGCAGCTCCAGGAAGTAAACCTGTTGCGCTTTCTGTGGTGCTTCCCAGATGATCTTCTCATAAGGTATCTGGGTAAGTATCTCTTGCACCAGGCCTTCGCGCACTTCACCACTGCCACGATATATGCCAACATTTCCCGCTTCGCGGGCTTCAGCTATTACATAAGTTGAACCTGATTCCAGTTCTGCGCGCATCAGTTCTATCCATTTGTATGGAGGCATGATATGCGCTGCGTCTTTAGAACCTACTTCCGATAATACAGTTACATGTTTGGCCAGTTTCTCGATATAACCGCATTTTTCATTGTGAGGGATAATGATAGAGCCATCCGACACTTCTACGTGATTCAGTCCGTAATCTTTAATAATATTCAGGTAATCATCAAACTGGTTGCGAATGAGGAAGGCTTCGAACAAAGTACCACCAAAATAAACGGGTATATTGTAAGAACGGTAGATATCTATCTTTTCGCGAAGGTTTTGCGTAACAAAAGCAGTACCAAATCCAAGTTTAGCTATATCGACATAAGGTGCCGCTACTGACAGAAAGTTCTTTACCTCTTCGTGGCCCATACCCTTGTCCATTACCATTGTTAAGCCGTATGTGCGTGGGCTTTGCGTGCGTTCAGGAAGATTATTTAATGTAAAATTCATGGATATCAATTTTTCAATTGTGGCAACAAAGGTAAGGGATAACCTGCCTTATGTGCAAAAATGCATTTTTCACTTGTATCTTAGCAGGCATATTTATTTATATGAAACGTAACGTAGCAGCATTAGGTTTGGTTTTAGGTTTGCTGATGCCTATGATAGGCGTAGTTATCATGTTCCTGGTAAAGTTCAGCAACGAAGGTTTTAGTAATTATATAATGGCTATATTCAACAATGGCAAGTTTGGCTTCATGGTACTTAGCCTCAGCCTGTTGCTAAACCTGATACCTTTCATATATTTTACCAATAAAAGGCTTGACCTGAGTGCACGTGGCGTGCTCATTGCCACTATGCTATACGCGGTATTGATGATACTTTTAAGATACGTGTGGTAAAATGCGTTACTACCTAATAGCAGGCGAAGCAAGTGGCGACCTTCATGGCAGCAACCTGATAAAAGCATTGCACAACGAAGATAGTGCTGCAGAGATACGCTGCTGGGGAGGAGACCGCATGGAAGCAGCCGGCGCGACCCTTGTAAAACACTATCGCGATCTTGCTTTTATGGGGTTTGTAGAGGTGCTGATGCACCTGAAAACAATTATGCGCAATATAGACTTCTGCAAAAAAGATATAGAAGCCTATAAACCCGATGTGCTGGTATTAATAGACTACCCCGGCTTTAATATGCGTATTGCTGAATGGGCAAAGAAGAAGGGCATAAAAATAGCATATTACATATCGCCACAGGTATGGGCGTGGAAGGAGAAAAGAGTAGAGAAAATAAAGCGGGATGTAGATGAAATGCTGGTAATACTACCTTTCGAAGTTGAATTTTATAATAAATGGAGTTACAAAGTTGCCTATGTTGGTCATCCGCTTATAGAAGTGGTGGAAGAAGAAAAAAAGCAACCTGTGCACCAACTATCTGCCAAACCAATAATAGCGCTGCTACCCGGCAGCCGCGCGCAGGAAATAAAAGTAAAGCTACCCGTAATGCTGCAAGTAGTAAGGCATTTTCCCGGTCACCAGTTTGTTGTAGCACAGGCACCATCGCAACCTGAACACCTTTACAAAGAAATGATAGGCAATGCTGATGTGCTTATTGCCAATAACCAAACCTACAACCTGCTAAAGCAGGCAAGTGCAGCATTGGTAACAAGCGGCACCGCAACACTGGAAACCGCCCTGTTTGGGGTGCCGGAAGTAGTGTGCTATAAGGGTAACCCAATATCCTATTTGCTGGCTACAAAACTGATCAAAGTAAAATACATATCGCTGGTAAACCTGATAATGGATAAACCTGTAGTAAAAGAATTGATACAAGGAGAACTCAATGAAGCCAACCTGAAAACAGAGCTCACTAAATTGCTCTATGATGTAAACTATAGAAAAGAATTGTTTGCAGACTACGCTGATTTGTGGCACAAGCTTGGCAAGAATAACGCTTCGAAACTGGCTGCGCAAGCCATAGTAAGCCTAGCGTATAAGTAGCCGATATATAATTATAATAACGGCAATAAAGAACATGATAATGGAGATACGATTCATTCCATGCATCATGCGTATGTTAATATTGCGAGGTTCGTTTGGATCCCGTTTACGGATGTACAAGTAGGTGAGAATTTGCTTCCACATAACTATCTGCGCTTTAGTTAAAGTTAGTAAGAATACAGGATATACTGCAAGAGCTTACTGTTAAAGCTTCAGCCCTCCCAGCAGGCTGGTAGTAATAATACCTAATACTATCATTGAAATAATAACATATAGCTTATCCTTCTCTAAAGCGAACGCAATTAACGACATAGCTACACGCAATATAGGCGTTGCTATAAGTACTATAACCCCAAACTGCACTATTTCTTTTACATCGAAATGCAGTACACCATTCAGCACAGGAGCCAGGCTTGTATATGCACTGGCAGCGCCGGTAAATATGTGATAGTCCGGTATGGCATCCATACCATGATGAAACAAGTAAAATATGCCGCCTAAAAGCGTAATAGCAGAGGAGGTTAAGACTCCATAACGCAGCATTTTTCCAATGATCTGCTGGATATCTCTGTCGTTAAATTTGTGTCCGGGTGTTTCCATAGGATTAGAATTTACTGTTGAAACCGTTATAGATCATCTGTAAGGCTATGAAGGTAATAGCTATGCTGAATATGATGCGCAGCCATTTTATATTGATACGCATGAGCAATTTTGTACCTGAAAATGCACCCGCTAATACGCCAACTACCACCGGGAAAGCGATACCGGGGTCTATATAGCCACGCTGCAGGTACACCACAGCACTGGCGGCGGCTGTAACACCTACCATAAAATTGCTGGTAGTAGTACTTACCCTGAAAGGCACGCGCATAGCGCCATCCATAGCCAACACCTTTACAGCACCGGAGCCTATGCCCAATAAGCCCGATAACACACCGGCAAACGCCATGATGGAAAAACCACCGGCCACATTTTTCAGTTCATAATCAACGTTGCCATCCAGTGTTGGGTAACTACTGTTCAATTTCAGTTTGGCAGCCAGTTTGCTACCCTTATGGGTTATATGCTCGCTTTTTTTCCTTACCGTCATAGATGCCGAGAATATCAATACACAGCCAAAAATGATAGCAATGGCATTGATAGGCATATACATGGCCAGCATAGCCCCTACAACCGCGCCAAGAGTAGTAGCAACTTCGAGAAACATGCCCAGGCGGATATTGGTAATACCCTCTTTTACATACGCACTTGCCGACCCCGAAGAAGTAGCAATAGAGCCCACCAAAGCAGCGCCTATGGCGTAGTGAAAATCGATATGAAAGCCAAGTGTAAGCAAGGGTATAATAATAACGCCACCCCCAAGGCCTGTAAGCGCGCCTAACAAACCAGCCAGGTAAGCACCCATTATTAATATCAGCGTAAATACAAGAATGGTCATGAATAAGAACCTAAGAATAATGCAATACTTGCAAAGCAAACACATTGTAGCTAGAATGGCAAAACTACAGTTTACTCATGGTATATATAAGCTTATCACTATGATAACCTGCGCAAATTACATCGCATAAAATTTAAATGTTTATTGTATTTTGGATTATCATAATCTCTTCCAAGAAATGAAAAGGTGCTTATTGATTCTATTCCTTTTATATACACATAACATATTAGCACAACCTAAGGCCGATAGCTTATTAAAACTATTTGAGCGTACAATTGGAAAAACTCAGGAGGAAGCTGTAAGAGCATTTGCCAAAGAAGTAGCCAACGGTGATGTAGAAAAAATTAAAGATTATGCTGCGCGACTGCAGGCAACAAGCAAAAAACTAAATAGCAAATTAGGCCTGGCAAATGCCGTTAACTTATATGGCACCTACTATTACAAAAGAGGCCAGTACAATTTGGCCAGCGATTATTATGAAGAGAATTTGAATGTTAGAAAAGAAATGAATGATACACCGGGGCTTTCCGCAGCGTATAACAATATGGGCAATATTCGCATGGCGCAGGGAAACTATAAAGATGCACTGGAGTACCATTTTCTGTCGCTGAAAATAAAAGAAGCCCTTAAAGACGAAAAGGGCATTGCGATGAGCTATAATAATATTGCAACGGTTTACAGGCAATTCAAACAACCGCAAAAAGCAATTCAATACCATAAGTTATCGCTTGCAATAAAGGAGAAATTTGGCGATAAAAAAGCTATCTCTTATTCGCTAACCAATATTGCCAATGCATATTATGAAGCACGAGAAAAAAAACAAGCTTTATACTATTATGATAAAGCGCTAAAACTACAAAAAGAGCTTAATGATGATATGCAATTAGGCAATACGTATAACTCTTTAGGTTATGTCGCCATACAAGATAAGCAGTACAAAAAAGCAGCCGAATATTTTGCACTATCATTAAAACATCACCTCATTGTAAATAATAAAAATGGCATAGCTACCACATATATGAACATAGGTGAGCTATACATTGAGCAAGATAGCCTGGGGAAAGCGCAGATGTACCTCAATAAATCTTTAGCTATTGCCAGGGAGAATAACGACAAAGAAAATATACAGGAGGTAGAAAGGAAGCTATCCATTATTGCTGAAAAGGAAAAAGATTATAAGAAAGCTTTAGCGCTAATGCAATCTTCCCAATCGGTAAAAGACTCCCTATTCAGCGCAGACAACCAAATGGCTATTGCAGAAATACAAACCAAGTATGAAACTGAAAAGAAAGAAGCCGCTATAAAACTTTTAGAGAAAAATAATGAACTGAAAGACGCAAGAAATGAGCAACAACTATACATCGCGTCGGGCATTATAGTTGTACTTTTAGTTGCCGGTGCATTCTCGTATGCCTATTTAAAAGCGCAGCAACAAAAACGCATTGCTAACGAAAAGCTTGAAGAAGAAAGGAAGCGCCTGAATGCTATAATACAAACACAAGAGGAAGAGCGCAAACGAATCTCGGCAGAACTGCACGATGGCATTGGCCCGCTGCTTTCGGCAGTAAAAATAAACCTGAGCATGCTGGGACATGCTACTGAAAATGAGGAGCAGTATGCAACGACTATGAATCTCATCGATCAATCGTATAATGAGCTACGACAAATATCGCACACCATGATGCCCGCTATGCTGGCCAAAACCGGCTTGGCAGAAGCTTTAATAGAACTTGTTGATAAGTTAAGACAACCAGGTAGTATGGAGTTTAGTTTTTATACTGATGAAGAAAATGAGCGGTATAACGAGCTGATAGAAATAAACACTTATCGCATAACGCAAGAACTGCTAAATAATATTGTAAAATATGCCAACGCAAAAGAGGTAACAGTGCAACTATATAAAGATAATAATGAACTAAGCCTGATGATAGAGGATAATGGTGACGGGTTTGATGTGGTTAATCTTTACAAATCGAAAGGGAATGGGTGGGCCAACATTCAATCGCGTTTAAACTTACTTGGTGGCAGTATAGAAATAGATTCGAAAACAGGCAGAAAGGGTACAGTTGCTCATGTTATTATACCGCTATATAGCGATACAGTTGGAAACGCCAAACAGGAAAAACATTTTCACTCGGTTAAGCAGATAAAGCAAACAAACTGAGAAAATGAAAAAATCGCCCGAAGGCGATTTAAAGCTTGTGGAGAATAACGGAGTCGAACCGATGACCTCTTCCCCGAATGCTTTCGGGGCATGCAAGCGCTCTAGCCAGCTGAGCTAATTAGCCATTCAATATACTTTCTACTCTTCTTCTTTTTCACTTCAGTTTCCCTGGCTCTTGCTTCTTCCCGTGTAGCATACACTTCGCAATAAGCAATTTGCCAATCGTCAGCTTTAGAAGTGAAATAAGAGATGCCATCATTATGCTGTCCCTAGCGTTTTCGCACATCCTCAGTATGGCCAATGTAATACTTGTCCAACTTTATTGAATAGATAATATAAAAACAGTAATTCATGCAAATGAAAAAATCGCCCGGAGGCGATTTAAAGCTTGTGGAGAATAACGGAGTCGAACCGATGACCTCTTGCATGCCATGCAAGCGCTCTAGCCAGCTGAGC
>CBFGNI010000044.1:0-15216 GCA_965650105.1 uncultured bacterium
AAGTGAATGCAGGCTACGAGTGTGGTTTGATGGTGAAGAACTACAACGATCTTCGTGTAGGCGATATTATTGAAGGCTTCGAAGAAGTAGAAGTAAAACGTACTTTATAATCTAGTTAAGACTTAAAAACGAAAGGCGCTGTCAACAGCGCCTTTCGTATATTTATACACCCCATACATGCCAAAATGAAAAGGCTTTTACTTATTGTCTTTCTTCTCTTTAATGGCCTTGCTGCAATAGCGGCGGATGCTGACGTACCCGATACGGTGAAGGCGGGCATCTATGTTACCAGTATACACGATATAGATTTCAAGCAACGCGAATATGCACTGAGTGCCTGGCTATGGCTGAAGTATAAGAACGGCGATTTTGATTTTGTGAAGAACCTGGAGATACCCATGGCAAAATCGGTAACGAAATCTTTTGCCACTGCCGATACCGCAGATGATGGAGAGATTTACCTGCTTATGAAGCTGGATTGCATTATGAAAGACTCCTGGAAAGTAAATAACTTTCCATTCGATGCACAAAAGCTTAGGTTTTCTATTGAAAACTCACAGTTCGATTCGAAGGCATTGGTTTTCGTAGTAGATACAATGGGTAAGCATTTCGACCCGAGATACACTTTGAGAGGATGGGAAATTGACAGCCTCAAAATTACATCAGGCATCAAGAAATATGAAACGGCTTTCGGGGATAACAGTATTGATAAACCGCACACAGAATACAGCAATTTTAAAGTTATCTTCCTGATAGTGCGCAATGCTACCGGCCTTTTCTGGAAAATGTTCCTGGGCATGTACATAGCTTTTCTTATAGCATTTATGTGCTTTTTTATCAGCGTCAATAGTTTCGATTCCAGGTTTAGCTTAAGTGTAGGTTCGCTCTTTGCCGTAGTGGGTAATAAGTATATTGTCGATTCTTCACTACCCGAATCCAGCACATTTACATTAGTTGATGCACTGCATGGTATTACGCTGATATTTATCCTGGGTGTTATAATATGCAATACAATATCGCTATTCTATGTAAGGAATGAAAAGATAGCAACCGCTAAAAAAATAGACAGGATATTTGCTCCTGTTTTTGCAACTATTTATATAATTCTCAACGCTTACCTTATTAATGCGGCAGCAATAGCGGGTACCTAATTAAGCTATTATCTAACTAAAGTTATTGCCAACGGATACCATTCTTATTGGTTAAATATTGATAAAAAGATGTATTTTTGTCTTGAATATATTCTATTGAATAATTGAATATATGGGTGTTTATAGGTATTTAAATAAAAATATGTGTTGTTCAGTTTTGCTATAAAAATAAAAATATCACTTGCAGCATTTCACTGCCAAAACCAGCCATACAAAGGCGTTTTAGCCGTCCAATGAAGCATTGTAAAAAAAATATTTTTTTAATTTTTTCAACAAAATTGAACAATATATAAAGGTGCGGATAATATGAACAGGCTCTTTGAAATAAGGTAAAATAGAAAAGACCACCTTAATAGTGGTCTTTTCAAAAGAGGGATGTAAAAGAAATAATTACTTCACAATACTTACCTGCTGTGTATATTGTTTGCCGCCGGCCATTACTTTAATCAGGTAGTTACCGGGTGCAATATTCTCAGTACTTAGCTTTTTGAAATATTGTTTGCCCGCAGCTTCGCTCCATTTTTTTACCACCTTGCCGGTCATATCCTGCATTACAATAAATACTCCTTGTGGTTTTTCAAGGTCTAGTTTTATGTTGATGAAGTTGGCAGCAGGTACAGGGAATAAGGTCATTGAACCATTTTGTTGTTTGGCTACGTCGTTTACACTAACCGCAAACTCCTCGTAGTGGTAACGTTTGTCCGCATCGCCTTGCTGAAGTTCAAACTGGCCGGTGTTTGCATTCCATTGCATACTGGTGGAAGTTAGCATTTGGTTGTAGTTATTGTAAGACATGGTAGTAAAGTTGTACGGTTCTATAGTAGTACCATTGAAGCCACGATATTCAGATGTTACTGCGTTATGCCTGCCGTCGTAAGTATAGTACGCTTCGTTTGTTGTTTGCCACATACCTGAAGTATAATATTCACTATAGCTTTCAATCATATCATTAGCAGGATCGAATATTTGCGTAGTTCTATAGCCAGGTTCCCATATACCGGCATTGTATTGCTCATCCAATACTTCTGTTTGGTTTCCGTTGCCATCATAAGTATAGGTAGAGCGGCTGTCGGTATTCCAGGCTATGCCATCATAAGTTTCATAAATCTCCTGCATGGTACTGCCGTTGGAATTGTACGTGTAGGTTGTACGGTAGGCATCAGCATACATGCTGCCATCCCAGTCTTGTTCGGTAGTACTTATCAGTTGGTTGCCCGAATTGTAGCTGGCAAGTATTTTATATTGTTTTTCCAGCCCTGAACCAGAATTTGACTCATATTCAAAAGTAGCTACATTCCCATTGGCGTCATAAGTAATGGTCGATCTGTCATCTGTTATCCAATTGGTGCCATCGTATGCTTCGCTAACCATCAGCGTTGGCATGTTGTTCGAGTTATATTGGTTATATAACCTGTCTGTTGGCCTGAAAGCACCACTTGTAAACCGCATGTAGTTTAAAGTATCATAATCCCAATCTTGCCAAAGATCATTATAGAACCCTCTAAGCCCATTTGGTGAATAAACATATTTTGCTGAGTCGGAAAGGCGGTAAGAGCTACCATCGTAAAAATTAGTACCCTCCGATACCAGGCGCGATGCCAGGGCTGTGGTTTTTCCTGTAGTTGGCGTGCTATGTACCTGGTGTGCACTTAGTTTGCCTAATTGGTTGGTGAAAGGATTGTGTGATTTCTTTGCGTTAACAATGGTGCTAAAAGTAGCGATTAAAGCTACGGATAGTGTAAGTGTTTTGTTCATAAAAGGATTTTAAATAGTAATTTTTGCAAATAGAAAAAATATTGAACGTAAAATTTGTTAAAAGTGTATATGGTTGATATGGATTGTATAATATTTAACAAATGACGTACCAAATAACTTATTTGCGAAAAAAATGACAATAGCCACCAATTGGTGGCTATTGTAAAGGTCTTATTCATTAAAACTATTGCATGCTTTCGCCTGGGTGCAAAACATCCAGGTACAAATCGTATGTGTTTTCAAAAGTATCTACAATTGTAAACCCTGCACCACCACTTACCAGCGAATCGTTATCAAAACCGCTAGCAAATAAATAATAATTTCCTGCGGTTAAAGAATCGAAAACAGCTACGGGACGACCATCCTGAAACGTAACTACTGCTGTATCATCGAATGTGGTTGTGGCGCCTAGTGTATCGTATTTAATATATACGGTTGCGCCATTAATGTTTTGCAAATGGTGGCGTGGTGTTACTTTCAGGGTTGCATTGCCACCTATGCCACCAACAGCCCTTGGAGCAGGTTCTATCACTTCGTTTTCGCGGGTGCAGCCAACGGCTAGTGTACCCATCAGTAAAATGCCAGATAAAATGTGTGATGTACGCATAAGGCTTAAAGATATAAATTGTTTGCGTTTTAGGAAATATCCATACATAGATTTTTTAGCAGTATAAATACCTTGATTATTAAGCTATCTTTAATTCTTTTGTTAACGATTCGTAAACGTATCGTTAACGAAGGTGCGGAATTTACAAGCCAATTGTTAATGTGCATACATTTGTATCGTTTAAATTACGATTACCCCCTGTTAGAAACGAGTTTTCTTTTTCATGCATCAATAAGGGTTCCTCTGGCGGGGAACCCTTAATTCTTCAAGTAGTTGCATCGGTTATACAGGGAACAAATACTACTTAATTTCAATAAATTGATATCAAATGCTCATAGACAAGTATTTATTCATTAATTTTCACCTTTGTAAATGATTGTGAAGCAATTATCAGAGGTTTGGGAGCGGGCAACTGGAAAGTCTGAAACTGTACCATTAGAGCATAGGGTATTTAATGCTGTCAGTTTGTTGTCTGGTTTGTTTCTCTTGCTATTAATTCCCTTCAATTTATATGCCCACCTGTACACATTGACCGTTGTATTTATTGGTACGCTGGTGCTGCTTGCATTTCTATACTACCTGGCGCGATTTAAGAACAAGTATAACATTAGCAGCTTGATATATGCTATATGTTGTTTGTCGTTGCTGGTAGTGTGTTATTTCTTAAATGATGGTATCAATGGCCCAACTTTCCTGGGTTTCTATGTCACATTGCAGGTAATATCGGCAGTAAAACCAAGTAAACGGTTTGGATTATGGTGGCTGTTACATATTCTAATAGCCGGTGGATTACTGCTTACTGAATACTTTTATCCTGAGCTGATCTCTTACACCTATAAAGGCTCCGGTATGCGTATGTCGGATATATATTCTACGTACGCAATATCATCGCTGCTCATATTTTTTGTTATTAACTACCTGCGTAACAATTATCATAGAGAAAGAATATTGGCGGAGAAGAGGGCAGAAGATATTGAACGGAAAAACAAAGAGCTTGAGCTTATTAATGAAGAAAAGAATAAACTTTTCTCTATTGTTTCTCATGATATGCGTAGCCCTTTGGCCAGCATACAAAGTGCTCTTGAATTATTATCGACCAACGATATGGACGAAGAAGACCGGATAGAGATAAAAAAAGAACTGCTTTGGCTTACAGGTAATACATCTGCTATGCTGAACAATTTACTTTTATGGTCGAAATCGCAAATGGATCAGATGTCCGTAAAGCTAACGGTTGTTAACCTGCAGGAAGCACTACGGGAAACACTGAGCCTGCAAGGCAAAATTGCCGACAGAAAAGGAATAACACTTGATTATGAGATAGACCCCAAGCTGAAGGTAATAGCGGATAATGACATGTTGCAGTTAGTGGTGCGCAACCTGGTAAACAATGCTATTAAATTCACTAACCCGCAGGGCCGTGTAGCAATAAAAGGATATACCGATGGCAACAAGTGCAAACTGGAAGTGATCGATACCGGAAAAGGGATACCTGCTGAAATGCAAGCGGACATCTTCAGGCCCAAACATGAAGCTACCTATGGCACTATGAATGAAAAAGGAGTAGGGTTGGGCCTTGTACTTTGTAAAGAGTTTATTGAAAGGCAAAACGGCAGCATAGGTTTTCGGAGTGTAGTGAACGAAGGCACCAGCTTTTACATAACCTTACCACTTGCGCAACGCAACTAGATGTATGCAGGTTATCTTTTCGGTAATTTTTCTTGATATTTAGATGAACCGTTAAAACACGGTGCTATAGTAATGTTGTGTGTTGTAATTTTACCTCAACAATAATACACAGCCATGTTGCAGACAGAATCATTAACAGCGTTTAGCGATTACGCCAGCCAGTTACTAAAAGCATATACAGGGAAATTGAATAACACAAAGGTGCGACCACGCCTGCACCAGCTGGACATGGCCATTTTTAAAATGGAAAACGACCTGAGCACACGCAAGGCAGATATTATATATGATATAAGGTATGATTCTGAGATAAACCATACCGTAATGGAAGAGCAGCTATCGGAAATTGCTACTACATCTCTAAGAGAACTATTGCGACAAAATGTTTGACGGAAATAAAACCAGAGGGCTGCAATTTGCAGCCCTCTGGTTTTATAGTATAATATTAAAGTTTGTATTTAATGATACGCAGTATTTCAAGAAGCATATCGGGGGTGAACAGCTTTTTCTTGCAGTGGAGTATGCGGCTAAGAATTTGCTGATCGGTTTTTAAATGCACTGCAAGATCGGCCTGGGTAACCTTTTTTAACTCCATATAGTTCTGTAGGCCTTCAGCAATAGTTTCGTACATATTGCGTGGTGGCTTTTTCGATAGTAGTATTTCGTTAACGCTACCCGCACGGGCATATTTCAGAAATTTATCCAGGAATGCCTGGGTAAGCGGGGTTTCACCGTTAATAACCTTCGAGTAATAGTATGGGGTAACTTTTATTTTTTCAGCCATCTCACCCTTGGTAGTCACGTTGCGGCGTTTCATAAGTATGGACGCGGCCTGCTTCAATTGAACAGGCTTTACATCTTTAATATGATTGGCTTTTGGAGGCATAAGCGATTATTGTAGTTTGTAAAGATAACACAACTAAACTTTTTTGCAACATTTTATGTAAAATTGATGCTGTAGTGGGATATTGAACTGATGAAGCAATAGTTACCAATACTTTAGCAATTCCTCCATTACACTTATATTCGTCGCATGTTAGCCAAGAGCTTTAAAAAACAACGTTTATACCCCGCATTTTTGCTGGTGGTTTCATTGCAGCTTGTAGCCTGTAAAGATGAAAATGCTACATCAGAATCGGCGCCGGCAACTACTGCTGATACAAGCAGCAGCAGTGTTAAGGCCACTCCGCCAAAGCAAATAGAGTACCAGCTGTTGAATAAATATCCGCACGATAATGCTGCCTTTACGGAAGGCTTGCAATATGTGGATGGCGCCCTGTATGAAAGTGTAGGAAGATATGGCCGTAGCGATATACGCAAGACGGACCTGAAAACAGGGAAGATATTGCAGCAGGAAAAGCTGGACAAGAAATATTTTGGTGAAGGATTAACAGTGCTGAATGGGAAAATATACCAGCTTACCTACCAGGAGCGTACCGGCTTTGTGTACGACCAGAAAACCATGAAACTGATAAAGACCTTTCCTATAACAACTGCAGAAGGATGGGGGATGACTACTGACGGTACTAACCTGATATATGGCGATGGTACCAGTACGCTTTATTTTCTTGATGCTAACACGCTGCAGCAAGTGAAGCAGATAAGTGTGACCGATCAGTATGGCCCGGTAAGTAATATAAATGAACTGGAATATATAAAAGGCTACCTGTACGCTAACCAATGGCAAACTGACCTGATATTGAAAATAAACCCCGCGGATGGTAAAATAGTAGCCACTGCGAACTTATCTTCATTAAGGGAGCGCTCGGGTATACCACCATTGTCGCAGGCTACTGATGAAAGCGCACCGGAAGTGCTGAACGGTATTGCATACGATGAAGCAGGCAATCGTATATTCGTAACAGGTAAAAACTGGCCAAATGTATTTGAAATAAAACTGGATAATTAAAACTATATGTTCTAAAGTTATTGCTGGTATTGGGTTTCGAGCGAGAGGCTGAAAAAAATAACAGAAAAATTTTGTAGAAAAGAGTTTATAATTATCTTTGCGCTCCAATCCGAAAGGAACGTGGAAGATTCCGTAGCTCAGTTGGTAGAGCAATACACTTTTAATGTATGGGTCTTGGGTTCGAGTCCCAACGGGATCACAGAATATGAAAGCCACTGAAATTCAGTGGCTTTTGTTTTGTTTATATTTGGGGTTTTCATAAGTGGCTTATTTTAGTGGAAAATGGTTCGAGTCCAATGCAGTCATTTGGGATGTGATTTCTAACGGTTTGCGGCCTGGCATTGTGGCGGTAAATTTGGCACAGAAGTTTAATAGAAGCACTACCGCTTAATACAGCAAAAATGTTCAATAGTAGCACTTCACCCGCCATAACGCCAAACCGATGTTAGCAGCTGGGTTTTGTCTGTCGTTGTTTGCCGTCTTTTAGTTAAACGACTGTCGGAACTCCAAAGGTGATTGATTCGTTTTGCTTTTGAAAAGTCGGCTAAATGCTTGTGAATGCTCAAAACCTAATTCGTAAGCGATTTCGCTTATCGAAAGTTCGGTTGTAGATAATTTTTCTTTGGCTTTTTCAATCAATTTGTTGTGTATGTGTTGCTGGGTTGTCTGTCCTGTAAGCACTTTAAGCAAACGACTAAGATAACTTACTGATACATTTAATTTGTCTGAAACGTATTGGGCTGTTGGCAAACCTTTTGAAATTAAATTGCCGTTGTTGAAATAATCTGTAAGCAATTTTTCTAAACTTTCAAGGATTTGATGATTTGCTTTTTTGCGTGTAATGAACTGCCGATTGTAAAAACGTTCAGAATAATGTAGTAATGCTTCAATGTATGTAATAATAATACTTTGGGTAAAATTGTCAATGTCGCCGTGATATTCCTGCTCAATATTTTCAATAATTCCTTTGAGCTTTTTTTCTTCTTTTTCTGAAAGAAACAAAGCTTCATATGCCGCATAATCAAAAAACTCGTAATGCTTAATTGTTTTTGCAAGTGGCGTGTTCCAAATAAAATCGGGATGGATGAGTAACGCCCAACCTGATTTTTCTGGCAATTCGTTTTCGTTGCGACACTCAACAGTAAAAATCTGATTAGGCGACATAAAAGATAAAATACCTTTATTAAAATCGTAAACCTGTTGTCCGTATCTCGCTTTTACATTTGAAGAATGTCTTAGAGCTATCCAATAAAAATCCAAAGTCAGGATTGTATCATCGTCTACAAATACAGATTTGAGTTGTTCAAGATTTATTACACTAATCAATGGGTGTTCGGCTTCAGGCAAGTGTCTTAGCTTATGAAACTCGCTGATAGTTTTAATTCTATGTAATTTCTTACCTGCCATATTTACACGTGTTTCATAACTTGCAAATTGCTTTGTAGGTTTATTTCATCGCCTAAGCCCGGATTGTTTTTTGGACCAACACCAAAATCTTGGCGATTGATTTTGCCACTAATAGTAAAACCCGCTTTGGTGTTTCCGAAACGGTCTTCGGCAATACCGCCAAACCCAACGTCTAATACAACAGGTTTGCTAATGTTTTTGATAGTGAATTTACCATACAATTTGTAATTATCGTTATCGAGTTTTTCCATTTTTGAACTTTCAAAGGTAATTTTTGAATAAATAGCTGTGTCAAAAAAATCGGCTGTTTTTAAATGCTCGTCACGTTGTTCGTTGTTAGTATCAATAGAATTTACGTCTGCTTCAAAGTTGATTTTTGCATTAGTAAAATCGTTGTCATTTGTTTCTAAGGTTGCGTCAATTTTTTTGAGAGAGCCTGTAACTGTTGAAATCATCAAGTGCTTAATTTTAAACTGCACTTCACTGTGTGCAGGGTCTAATATCCATTTTGCTGTTGCCATATTTTTAATTGTTTTTTGATCATGCAAAATTGCACCGAAGTCAAAAAACAGGTGTAACCGAAATTGACTTTGTTGTAACTGAAAATGCGAAGTCAAGATATTTTTGATTGGTTGGTGGGCTTGGTTTAAATAAAATATTTACTAATCCGTTCAAGGCATAATCTAAAAGTTCTCAAGTTCTATTTCATTAAACACAAAATGCGCATTCCAATAAGGTGCACAGTATAAACGCCCGGCTTATTAGCCGGGCGTTTAATTTATGATCAAGAGATCGGGAGGGGAAATACAGCTAGATTGTAGCAAATATATTTCCACTACTTCAATGGCTTTTCCAGTATCCACAAGCCATATTTCCACAATTTCTTTTTGTAAGCATGGTATTGACCAAAACCGGTTTTATAATGTACCCTGGAGAAATGTGTTGCATTAGGGTGGGTTAATGTATACAGTTTTGTGCCTAGCATGCCTGGTATACATAGCCAATACATCAGGTTCACCGTTTTTTTGATATCGGCAGTAACATCTTTATGGTCTAGTATATTGTAGTTGAAGCGTGTTGCCAACTCTTTTTGTTCGTCAAAAGTTAATAGGTCTTGTATAGCCCAGCCATACAGCATATCCTGCATGCATTTAAATTCATCTACATTATAGCCGTACGATTTATACCAGTCTGCTATCAGCAAGCGGCCACCCGGCTTCAATACACGATACATTTCTTTAAAAAAAAGTGACTTATCTCTTGCAGTGCCCATAGTTTCCAGTGCCCATACTATATCATAGCTATTGTCAGCATAGCCTGTATTTGTATAATCATTCACTTCAAACTGTACCATATCCGATACTTTATTTTGTGCAGCATAACTATTAGCTGATTTTACTTGCCGTGCACTTAATGTTATGCCCGTGCATCGCGACCCAATATTTTTTGCCAGGTATATGCTACTTCCGCCAACACCGCACCCCGCATCCAAAACTGTATGTTCCTTTCTTATTTTTCCCATTTCAGCCAACCTGCGATTAGTATTGACTATAGCCTCACTTAGGTTTTTAGTATCCGTATCCCATATGCCGTAGTGCAACCCCATGCTGTTGTCCAGCTTCCAAAACATGCGCATGTGCCCCTCGGTGTGGTCATAATAATTTACAATATCCTGGTTAGTGAATGTATTCATTTTGTGTTTTTTTTATCGCATAAGGAGCTTGCACGATATCTATATTCCAAAATAATAAAAAATATTATGTTCCTGTATGATTTTAAGCTGTGTAATAATCAACGCAATATCGTGCTCCGCATACTTCTTTACATGATCGCTTTTAATGCAGTAAGATATAGTTTCTTAATGCTGTTTTTTTCTTCCCTTTGATGAATTGCCTCAATAGCAGGTATGAGTTCTTTATTATGTTTTGTTTTGAGTTTTAATATTTCTCCTAGTGCATAGGCAGCACTCCACCGCACTACCGTCCCTGTATGTTCTGAATTCGCAAGGAGATTGGAAATGGCGTCATCAAGTTTTGCAGGGAAAAGGTGAGCTATATTACCAATTACTTTAGCGGCTTCCCATTTTACTCTTGGAGCTTTTTCAATCAAGGTGTTAGTTACAAATAGAAACACTTTTTCGTTGGCAATAGCAGGTTTCTGTTTTGTAGCAAATTCTATAGCTTCAATACAGGTAGCTTTTGCAGGGTCTTTCTGTTTTGTAGCAAATTCAATGAGATCATCTGCATCAAGATTGCCCGCCAATAGCCATGTACTTAACGTTTCTGTTTTTTCCTTTGGCTTAATTGCTTTGTTTGTAAGAAGTTCTTCAATGTTCATGGATTGACTTTAAAATGATTGTGTTCAGCCGCAGATGTTTGTTGCATTGCTGTACTATTTATTTTTCTCCTCAATAAGCCATGGCCAGTATAACAGACCTACTCAGCAGGTTCCCATAGCTCAATCTTATTGCCTTCCTTGTCCATAATATGGATAAACTTCCCGAAGTCATAAGTAGCCATATCATCAAGTATGGTAACCCCGTTTTCTTTTAGTTTACTTACAAGCCCTTCAATATTCTGAACCCGATAGTTGATCATAAACTCTTTCTTAGATGGTGAAAAATATTCATCTCCTTTTTTGAAGGGATTCCACTGAAGAGAGTTTACTACTTCGGGCTTGTTGATATTCCTGGATTCAAAACTTACCCCGCCCCATTCATTGATCTCGAGCCCCAGATTTTGTGCATACCATTCTTTCATTTCTTTCGGATCGTCTGAAAAAAAGAAGATGCCGCCAATTCCCATCGCTTTTGGGGTAGTGTCAGCAGGTGAAGTTGAGTTGTCTGTTTGATTTTGTTTGCCTTCCATATTAGTTGTTTGCTGTAAAATTAGCTGCCTGACAACAATCAGGGCTCATACTTTCGGGTGATTTCTCTATTAGTTTATATTAGGGCATGGCAATGGCGAATTTTTCGGTTTAGGATGCGTCATTTAAGTTTTCCCATATTCCCTACTGCCTTAAAATTTTCTCCATTGCTTTTCCTTTTGCCAGCTCATCAATCAGCTTATCCAGGTAGCGGACTTTTTGTACCAGGTGGTCTTCAATGTCTTCTACACGGTATCCGCATATTACCCCTGTTATTTTCGATACATTTGGGTTCATTCCCGGTGCTTCAGCAAAAAAGGTTTCAAAATCGCTTTTCTTATCAATTTGCTGCTGCAAGGTTTGTTTGTCATAGCCCGTCAGCCAAAAAATAATAGTATCTACTTCTTCTTTGGTTCGTCCTTTTCTCTCCACTTTTTGTATATACAAGGGATAGACTCTTGAAAACAACATTGTGTACACCTTGGTATTATCTGTTTTCATTGCTGGTGTTTTACCGAAGTTAGTAATTGTGGTTATTGGTGATACCTAAAAAATGTCGCCTGTTTACAATTTTAATCGCATCAGTTTTAATTTTTATCAATCCGGTATCTAAGTGATACAAGGCCTGTTTCATAGGGTTTGCATTCGAGTAATGTAAGTTGTGTGCGTATGTCTTGCTGGCGGAAAAGGGGTTTGCCACTGCCCAGCAATAATGGATGTACCGACATCCATAGTTCATCTACCAAGCCCTCTTTCATAAGTGCATCAGTAAGTGATGCACCACCAAACAGCCAAATATCTTTACCGGGCTGCGCTATTATTTTACGCGCTTCGTTCATGCTATCGCCTGATATAAGGGTTGCCCCTTCTTTTACGCTTTTTAACGTGTTGGAAAATACATATTCTTTCATGCGGGGCATACCGGGTGCAATTTCTCCATTATTATTCTCAGCATGCTGTTGCGCTATTTCGTAGCTCTTTCGGCCAATGAAAATGGTATCCACACGAGAGAAAAATTCATTAAGGCCATAATCCTGATCGGTAAAGCACCAATCATATTCTCCATTATTCCCCTCAATGTATCCATCTAATGTTACAGCCAAGCCTAAAATTATTTTCCGCATATAGTTGTTTTAAAGTAAAGTTCAGTATTAATACATCTAACACTGTGTACAAAGATAGGGTGTACCGTGTACCGCAAAATAAAATACGAGATCAGTAATACAGGTAGAAATTACTTTCTTGTGTCATACACACATTTAATACATCTAATACATACCTTATTTTTATATCTTAGTGTTGGTCAGATTTAAAATACCTATCGTGCGTTTATATAAACCTTTCCTAATCTTCTTACTATTTGTATTACCAGGAGGTAACTTATTTGCCACCCATTATTATGGGGTGGATCTGTTTTACACCCATATATCGGGCAATACATACAGGGTAACATTAGTTGCTTTTGGTGATTGCAGTGGGGTGCAATTTCCTTCTTTTCCCGTCGTAAGGCCTGGCATACATATAATGAAAGGAAACACCGAGGTATTGTACGATTTCCTGGATCAAGAGGCACCTAAAGATGGCATAGAAGTAACGCCTGTATGTCCCGATGAGCTTAGCAATACTACTTGTGTAAACCCCGCCGGCACAGTGCCTGGTGTAAAGAAGTTTGTTTATTCAAAAGAGTTTACTCTTAGTGGCCAGGCACCCAACTGGAGATTTGTTTTTTTAGGTGAAACAGATGGCTCTGTTAATGCCGGCCGCAGCAACAGCCTTACTAATGTGGCGCCGGTAGGTGTTATAAGTGTAGAAGCCACGCTGGATAATACAAAACAGGCTAATTCATCGCCTGAGTACACAACTATTGCCACACCATTCTATTGCTTAAATAAGCCTGTAAACTTCAATCCCGGTGCAGTAGATGCAGATGGTGATAGCCTGGTGTATGAATTGGTTCCCGGTATGGATGGCACTACACAGCTTACCTATGTAACAGGCTATAGTGGCAGCGAACCACTTGATGTAAACCCCGGCACATTTAGCTTCAGCAGTAATACAGGCCAGCTTATTTTTACTCCTGGTTCTATACAAAAATCGCTGGTTGTGTACCGTGTATCAGAATATCGCAAAGGTGTATTGCTGGGTACCAGTATGCGCGAAATGACAGTTGTTGTAATGCCATGCAGCAACAATCCGCCTGCGGGTATTATAACCAATGCTGCAGGTGCTACAATTATTGATACTGTAATGGTACAGACATGTGCAGGTAATCATGAATTAGCGTTCGATATTAATCCCACTGATGCCGATAATGGCAATAACATATATATGGTAGTGAATGGCTTGCCAAAAGATTCGAGGTTGGACATAACTGATAATAATACAACCAGCCCCAAAGGAAGGTTTGTATGGAATATGCCCAACTTGCCGGAAGGTGACTATACTTTTTTTGTGACCTATACAGATGATGGATGCCCCATAGCCAGCAAGCAAACACAAGCATATACTGTACGGATAGCGCCTGAAGATATTTTTGCTGAAGCTATTGCTGCCGGTTGTGCAAGTCAAGGCCTTATCACAGTAACGGCCCCTTCAGGATGGGTGCCATGGGGCTGTAAGATATATGCAGAAAATGCAACCGTAAAAGGCAGGGCGGATATACCCACCAATACATGGAGCGATAGCATAGCCGCCGGCAAGTATAACATACAGGCGTTTAACTATTTTGGCTGTACAGCCGAAACTACAGCAGACATACCTTTTGTTTGCGATATTGCAGACTTGCCAACAGCGTTTAGCCCTAATGGTGATGGAAAAAACGATATACTGTATGTAAGAGGATCGAATATGCAAGAGCTGTACTTAAGAATATATAACCGGTGGGGGCAGCTTGTATTTGAAACGCATGATGTAAACACGGGATGGGATGGCAAGTACCATAGTGAGGATGCTCCGATAGAGGCGTATGCTTATGTGCTATCAGTAATATTTAAGAGTGGTGAAGCATTTCAAAAACAGGGCAATATTACTTTGTTGCGGTAGTATTGTTCTTCATATCATTTTTCCTTCATTACTTTAGCAGCCTAATTAATATTTATGCGTATAGTAATATTGGCGCTGTCTGCATGCCTGCTTTTCTCGTGTGGCGATAAAGCCGGTAAAACCGAAACAGCTAATATGGACAAACAGTTTGATGCTTATAAAGAAAGATTTGTAGAAGACTTGTGGAAAGTGTATCCTGGTTGGGCCAGTAGCGTTGGTTATCATACATACGATAGTGTTCTTCAGGTACCGGATGAGGTAAAACGTAAGGAAGAGATAGATTTTTGTATGGCTCATCTCGACTCACTGAAGAAATACAAACCCGAAGCGTTGTCTGATAATAACCAAACTGACCTGGTGATGATAAAAGGCCAGTTAGAATCATCTATTTGGTCTATTAAAGAATTACGCTCTTTTGAATGGGACCCTTCTCAATATAATGTATCGGGAAGTTTTGCCGAGATATTGAATGGTACTTACGATTCGCTGGATAAGAGGTTGCATAACTTTTATCTTAAAATGGAATATATACCTGCTTATTATGAAGCTGCCAGGAAAAACATAAAAAATCCTACTGAGGAACACCGTCAGCTTGCTATAGAGCAAAATATTGGTGGCGCTTCGGTATTTGAAAACGACTTGCCCGAGATACTGGCCAAATCGCAATTAGCAGAAACTGAAAAGAAAAATATATTGGCAAGAGCCGCCGCCGCCGTGGCAGCTATCAAAGATTATGCCCAATGGCTTAGGGAATTGAAAGTAGAAACACCACGTACTTTCCGTTTAGGAAAAGA
>CBFGNI010000045.1:0-15211 GCA_965650105.1 uncultured bacterium
TACATACCCGCCATCGGTATCTACAAGATAGAGAGCAAGACACAGTTCATCAACGTCGATGCCAGTACCGGCGAACTGCAACTGGCCATGCAGGAAGGTACCGAGGTCTCTAAGTACGATAAGGCAGCCCTCATCTTCGCCAGCAATGCCGAAGAAGGCTTCGATGTACTGATACAGGATACCAACCGTGGCGAAGAGGCCGTGTTCTGGCGCGAAACCTTCCTGGGCATAGCACCACAGGCCGATGAGTACCACAACACCAAAGAGTTCCTGGGCATGGCGAAGAACTTCATCACCAAACAGATACCCCAGGAGTATGATATGGAGCGCACCGACCAGATAGACCTGCTCAACAAGTCGGTAGAGTACTTCCAGATCAACGAGTCGTTCGATCGCAGCCAGTTCGAGAAGCAGGTGCTGAAGGATGGCGGGCTCATCAAGTCGTTCCGCAACTTTGGCGAGAGCTATGCAGAAACCAACGATCTTGAACTACCCGACAGGTTCGACATATCGGAGCCTGCCGTAAAGCGCCAGCAGCGTGTGTTCAAGAGTGTCCTCAAGCTCGATAAGAACTTCCATGTGTACATACACGGCGATAGCAGCCTTATTGAGAAGGGCTATGATAGCCACCTCAACAAGAGTTACTACAAGATCTACTTCGACGAAGAGAATTAAATAAAAAAGCCCCGGCATTACCGGGGCTTTGTATTAGAAGATCAATTGTTGCACTATTGCAGCACTATATTACCACGGTACACCTGCGTACCACTACGTAGCTCTACATTGTACACGCCCGGTGCAAAGCCACTCACATCCACATCGCGTTGCAGCTTAGTACTGGTGTTACGGAACGATTGCCTGTACACGTTGCTACCCAGCATGCCGGTCACGGTGATGTTCACTTGTTCGCCAACAGGCAGGTTAGTACACTCAAGCATAAAGCGGCCGGTTGCAGGGTTGGGGTAAACCGATAGCTTACCTGTTTGCACATTGCCAACAGACACGGTAGCATTGAAAGTAGTGCGGAAGGTATCGGTACCGCAAAGACCTACTACGTACAACTCTACTTCATAAGTACCGTCAGCAGCATATACATGGTTAGGAGAATCGGTACCCGATGTGAAGCCATCACCAAAGTCCCAATGATATGTAAGGGGGTTGATATCAGCTACGTTACCAAAGGCCGAGAAGTCGTAATCGAGCCCGAAGTGTGTTTCGTTGATGCCGGTTATATCGGGCTTGGGGTTTACAATAACGGACAGGGTATCCGATATACCTGCGCCAGGACCACTAAGGCAGCTATCAACAAGCCTGTATTCAGTGTTAGATGCGGGCTTAATGATAAGCCTTGTTTGAGAGCCTGAAACAGTGGTTATGTTGGTAAACGGCACGCTGCTACCCGCAGGCCTGCTTTGCCACTGAAATACTACGCCATTAACCCGTGGTATATCCAATGCAGCAGATACATCTATATAATCATCCATGCATATAGTTTGCGAACCTGTTGGCGATAAAGAGGAACTGGTAGATACGCCATTGCATATTGGCACATACTCATCGGCACCACGTGTATAGCCACTACGGAATTGCCCGTCAATATCATCCCTGTTAATAAGACCTAATGATGTACCGCCAAGATTGATATTGCCCAATGCCGTGCGCGTCAGATGAAGGTCATATTCATCCATAAATGAAACAGGGTATGTGTTGCTTTGCACTTCATGCACGCTGCCAATTGCTGTACGGAATGTTGCGAGAGAAGCATAGTTTGTTGAACCGATTTTAGCAAAGATGCCTCCGGGTGCTGAATTGTAGGTATTGTAGTCAGAGTAAACAATATTAGCCGGGCTTACATAAACAACTACAATATTTTCACTGGCTGCACTACCTGTAGTACGTTCGTTCACGAATATATTATTCCCTATGCGGAACTGGCTTGAAGCATTACCAATGTTGTTCTTAAAAGCCACCGAATAAGCGTTCAATATTGAAATACCATCCATATTGCCGCTAAGTTTCACTGTGTTATTTACTATGTCGGCATGAATTACCCCACTCCCAACATAGCTGATACCAATCAGGTTACTCATACTATCAGCGGTATGATACATTGTATCGCCCACAACCTCTGTACTGCCTCCGTCGGAAAACAACATATTATTGGTAACTGAAGAATATACGCCTCCCGGTGCCGGGGTGCCACCCACAATTAATTCAATACCCCTGGTTGTCGCGTTTAGTTTTTTAGTACTGAAAAATATTGCGTTACGTGTGATAAAAAGAGAATCATTAAGTACCTGATGTAAAATGCCGTAGCCTTCGGTTTGAGGATACAAACCCATGTGAGCGATACTATTGGAATCGATATGAACCTTACCCACACCTTGATTGAGCAGGATACCTGCCTTGGCATAACTACTAATATAGTTGCTTCTTATTATCAGGTTAGCATTGGTATTGCCAACAGTGCCTTCTGATGTAATAGCCGTTGGCCCTTGTATAATGTTGTTCTTTATTGTATTATTTATGTTGCCACCGGTACCTATATAAACGGTACTTCCGCTACCTGTTTGCAAGCCTCTCAGCTCCAAATTGCTCACGGTGTTGTTAGTAGCACCATTTTTCATCAATATTGCATAGTGCGATTGTGCTGTGCCTGTACCATTCACACGAAAGGTTGGGTAAGACATTAAAGAAGGTATTGTACTATTGATAGTTACCCAATCAGCACCGTCGAAAACGAAACAGTCTGTAGATGCCAGGTTGCAATTTAATACTAAAGGAGCGTTACCTGTATTTATTACCGTGATAGTATTAGCGGCACTGGCACCCGCCTTATTGATAAATGTAACCGGTAATGTTTCATTAGCACCATTATAATTGTCCTGCAATTCCAGCTCGTAGGGTTGAGTAAGCGTAGCAGGTATTGCATTGTACGCATTTTGTATACTGGTATAATAACCAATATTTGTACCGCTGGCTTTCAGCATTACCGAGTTTACCTGCGCATTGGCCAGTATTGGTAACACAGTGCACGCCGCTACACCAATAATAGTAGTAAATAGTTTTTTCATAATCTCAGGCATATCTTTTTATAAGGCCATATAAGCCTATAAATATAAAAATAAATATGGCACAATGCGTGCGGGGAGCATCTTTTAATGCCATACTAATACTAACAAAAAAATTACTGTCCGTGCACTCTTGTTTGCACTGATAGTATAAAACTGCCCCGAGGAATACCCGGGGCAGCTTGTGTAAAACAATCCAAAAAAAACAGACTTACATATTTTTTAGCGCATCTTTCAACTCAAGGTTCACCAGGTTGCGGTTTTGCAATAAATGCAGCGACAACTCTCTTAATTTACCATAGTGTTTCGATTGGGCATTAAATTTTTCAGTGTACATCAGGCGCTCACCATCCTGCGAGGCAGATTTTATATTGGCTTTTAGCCCTGCTATGTTTTGACCCAGTATATCAAGCGCTGTATTAAACGCTTTAAAAGCCTCCTCTTCCTGATTATTTACCAGATACCTGTCAATATCATCAATTACTGATGCAAAATTGCCGGGTGTAGCAATTACTTTTTGCTTAACAGGCGAATCGACAACCTGTTGCGCCGATGCTGTATTGCTTGCAACAACCATGGTAAACAAGGATAAGGCAATGAGTGTGTTTTTCATTAGGTATCTTTTTATTTTGATTGCAAAAATTGAGCCAGTTTAATAGCTGACAGTGTGCGAAAATGTGTTATTCTTCTAAAAAATCCTTCATTTCTTCAATTATCTCCTGCCGGTTAGCCAACATGTCCATCGACAATTCCTTAAGATGAACTGCGCGTGTATCCTCGTCCATAATCCGTTCTGCTACTTCAGCATTTTCCTCACGGTCAGTTGTTGTTTTCAACAAAGCTTCCAACTACTTTTTATGCTTTTGTTCCATTTGTATCAGCAACCGGTAACTGCGCTCTGCTTCCATTTGTTTACCGGCATTCAGTTGCGTTTCAAAGCTCTTCAATTCCCTTGTATAAGTTGTTTTGAATTCGCCGCCTGGCGCCAGTTGGGCATTAGCAATACTGAAACAAAAAATAAAGGTTATAACCAAGATCAGCTTCATGTAAACATTTAGTTTGCTTAAAGCTAATTAAAAAGACAATTGATAAGACATGCATGGTTGGGGTTTTTATTATTTACTGTATTTTGAAGCTGCTACGTTCAATTAATACATAATGAAGAAGCTAAATAGTTTTCGCTTTGCATGCATATGCTTTATACTTCCCATATTTACCAAAGCACAAACCGCAAACGACACACTTTATAGCATATTAAAACAAAAAGACAGCCTTTTATTTAACGAAGGGTTTAACCGCTGTAATGTCAATATTTTTGAAAGCTTGTTAAGTAACAATTTCGAGTTCTATCACGATGAAAACGGCGCCACTCTTTCGAAAGAAAAATTCATAGCCGACTTCAAACAAAACGTTTGCGGACTTAGCTATAAAGCCAAAAGAATGCTTGACCCCGGCAGTTTGCATGTTTATCCTCTTTACAAGAATAACACACTGTATGGGGCAGTACAAACGGGGACCCATAGCTTTTATGGTATAGAAAATGATAAACCCGAATACCTGACCAGTGTAGCACGATTCACAAATGTATGGTTGCTGGAAAATGGCGACTGGAAACTGAAACGATCTGTTAGTTACGACCACCATGATAATTCTATCTTACCCAATTTTGAAAATGCAGCATCAGTGAATGCCTGGCTGAAAGCAAACAAAGTACCGGCACTTGCTATTGGTATTATCCGCGATAGTGTGCTGCAGGAAGTAAAAGTATTTGGTGAACTGGATAAGAGCCGACCTGTTGCTTATAACTCCATCCATAACGTTGCTTCCATTACCAAACTAATAACCACCATGACTACACTAAGATTGGCAAGTGTAGATAAGTGGGATTTAGATGAGCCACTGCAACACTATTGGACCGACCCGGACATTGCCAATGACCCGCGCAGCAAAACTCTTACTACACGTAATATACTAAACCAACAAAGCGGATTCCCTAACTGGCGCTACCAATTGCCGGGTAAAAAACTAGCCTTTATACATACACCAGGCACAGAATACGGCTACTCTGGTGAGGGGTTCGAGTATCTACGCCACGCTTTGGAAAAAAAATTCAATAAATCATTTGATGTATTGGTAAATGAGACATTGTTGAAACCATTAGGTATGACCGATAGCAGGCTGACATGGAACGATGCAATGATAGCCCGTTTTGCGATACCTCACAATGCTGAAGGTGTTGCACTGGAAGTAGACAAGAATACTAAACCTAACGCTGCCGACCTGTTCAAGACCACTATCCCCGATCTTGCCAAGTTCCTTATTGCAGCACTACACAATGAAGGGCTTAATAAAGATGTAGCTGCACAAATGATAGCACATGCTACTAAAACAAAAGACAACCGTTATGTAGGGCTTGGCTGGTTTATTTATGATCTGGGCAATGGTGAATACGCTATGTCGCATGGTGGTGACGATGCAGGCGCGCACAGCATTTGCTTCCTGTTGCCCAAAACAGGTGACGGGCTCATCATCTTCGCCAATTCAGACAATGCACCGTCAAAAATATACAGCGATATCATACGTGCATATCTGGGTGAGAGAGGCCAGGCAATTATTGATATTGAACTGAAATAGCTTAACTTATTCACTTACCTCTGCTTCTTCGCCATACATCTGGTGGCGATACTTAAGCGATGGTGAAGGTATCAATGCACCTAAACCAAGCTCACTCCATTTCTCATCAACCGATTTAATAGTAGCATCATCGGCAGCAATAATATTTGGCCATGGGCGGTCGAAGCCATCGAGCGCTTTTGTTTTGCGTGTGCCATCAAGACCAAGAATGTTCTTGTCCTTACCGCCATAAAAATGATCACGACGGGGATCAAGATTATTGCAGAAACGCCATAGGGTATCTGCAATATCATCGGTATAAATAGTATGCTCTACATAGCATATCATTTTTATGCCTTGCAATGCAGGTAGCTGCGCCATTGATTTATGCAGCTCTTCTATATGGCCGGGATGATCTTTCTCTACGGCTATGAATAGTACAGGTATATCCCAGTCGCGCGCCAATTTATCGTTCAGGTTCTTTATTTCTGCGTGTTCTGACATCAGCTTCTCTTTCGAGAAAGATGCAGATAATTTGAATGGCAGTAATGGCTCTGTTATTTCTTCTTCGCTTTTACGTGTACCATCTATGCACATTTTACCTCCAAAACCTAAGCGGCTACAGCTATGATCCAACACATCCATCGGCCCCTGGCTGAAATAGATATCGGTAGCGGGATTGATATTCTCAAATACTTTTTGTGCCAGTGTTTTATAATCACCTGCATCTACATCGCCATCAGCTATCACCAGTATTTTATTGAACATCATTTGCCCCGCTCCCCACATAGCATTCATTACTTTTTGCCCCTGGCCCGCATATTCTTTTTCAATGGTGGTGATAACAAGGTTATGAAACACCCCTTCAATAGGCATGTGCATATCCTTAATTTCAGGCACCATAGTCATTTTAATAGGTGCTAAGAATATGCGTTCTGTTGCTTTACCCAGCCATGCATCTTCCTGCGGTGGTATGCCTACAATGGTTGCAGGATACACAGCCTTTTTACGATGCGTGATTGCCGTAACATGAAAGCGTGGATACCAGTCTGGCAACGAGTAGTAGCCAGTATGGTCGCCAAACGGCCCTTCCCATAGCAGCTCATCATCCATATCTACATAGCCTTCTATTATTATGTCGGCATCAGCAGGCACTTCTATATCAGGCTGCGTAATGCACTTCACCAGTTCCACACGCTTTTTGCGCAAGAAGCCGGCCAACATGTATTCATCAACATTTTCAGGTAGTGGTGCAGTAGCTGCATAAGTGTAAACAGGATCGCCACCCAGGGCTACAGCCACAGGCATTTGCTTGCCCAGTTTCTTATACTCATTAAAATGCTTGGCCGATACTTTATGTTTGTGCCAGTGCAAGGCGGTAGTGTCTTTGCTAAACACCTGCATACGGTACATGCCTATATTACGAATACCCGTGTTAGGGTCTTTAGTATGTATAGCAGGTAGTGTAATGAAAGGACCACCATCTTTAGGCCAGCATTTCAGCACCGGCAGCTTACCAAGATCGGGGCGCATCATTACCACTTCCTGGCAAGGGCCGTGGCCTTTTTTTACTTTAGGCATCCAGTTGGCAAACTTGCCCAGCTCAGGCAACATAGCCAGTTTTTCCAACAGGCCGTTTTTAGGGCCGGTCAGTTTTTTGAACAACTCTTCAATATCATGCGCTACATCATCCAGCGTATCAACACCCAGTGCCATGCACATGCGGCGCTCGCTACCCATGCCGTTTATCAGTAAAGGAAATTCAGTACCTGTATTTTCGAAAAGTAAAGCTTTGTTGCGATCGGGGGTTTTGGATACGCGGTCGGTGATCTCTGCTATTTCCAGTATAGGATCAACAAAGGTTTTGATGCGTACCAGTTCGCCCGCTTTATCCAGCGCTTCAATAAAAGCGCTTAGCGATGAATATGCCATAGGCGGCAAAGGTACGGCATGGGGGAATAACCAGAGTTGCCATGAAATATTTTGTGATATCATTAAAGGCATGGTTTGTACCTTCAAAGTGAATATTTCAATGAGCATAAATACAGGCATACTGCATTTACCTACTATTTATAAGTTTTTACTTGTAATAGCCTTGGGCATAGTAGGCTTTAATGTAGGTAGAAGAGAAATAGGTAATGATGCAATTAATGAAAGCCTGTTGTTTGTTTACTCACTAACGAAGGCTATATACATCTGCCGGGCTTTCCTGGTGCGCATACGCGCCACTGCCAACGAACAATTGAACCATATTGATATTATTTCCTTTATTGGTTTCAACGCATTGCTACTGGTTTTTTCTTACGGGGTAGATTATCTGACACTTTACGAAATCAACCCGCTTTCATTCAGCGGAATTACAACACACGATCAGCTAATCCCTCACACTACTGCATTCATTTATTACAGCATATCAGTATTCTCTACTGCCGGCTTTGGCGATATTCTACCTAAAACAGTAGCGGCCCAAATACTTGTTAGCAGCGAAATGATGCTATCATGGTTCCTCACCATCCTGGTAATAGCAAACTTCGCTACTATAAGGGCGGCATTTAAGAAGATCGATGGCGAGGATAAAATTTCCAACGAATAATAAACCTTTACACCCCCGAAATAAGAAAGCCACCCACGGGGGTAGCTTCGTTGATACTTACTAAATATTTTCTATTACCAAAAGGAATGGGGACAAAGCACTTTCGACTTCTGGAATTTAGGATCCTTAAACAGACCTGTTTTGAATGCTGTTATTTCATAACCACCACGCAAGTTGCTGGCAGCGCGCAAGCCTGATACGTTCATATCATAACTGACACCGAAGCTGTATGTTTTATACTTCATCTTTACTGTTGGTATAACAGCATCGTTATACCTGTAGAATGCGCCCGCAAACAGTATAAATTGAAATTCGCCTTCTACGGCTTCTTCCCTGCTCCAGCCCAATAATCCACCAGCTATTATTTCGTTATAGGTTCCCTGGTTCACATAGTTAAGATGTGCCTGCAGATTATAATTTTCATTTAGCTTCATGCTAAAGCCAGCCTGGCCGCTCCAACGCATAGCCAGGTTGATGAGCTGATTGTTGTAGAAAGATGTTTTAGGTTGTGTGAAATGATAGCCACTAACGCCGAGGTAATAGGTAAGCTGGTGCCTGGTTTCTGTACCGCTGCTGCTACTAAAGCTGATACCCGCACCAAGATCCCAATTCAAAAAATTAGTACTGCTGAAATTTTCACCTGTGCCACGCCCTTCGGTGCGGTAATCTTCATCCACAGTTACTTTACTGGGGTCGAAGCTGCGCTGTGAAAAGCCACCCATAAAACCAACAGACAAGAAGGAGTTATGTGCATCTTCCAGCGACTTATTGTAGTTAATAGCGGGTGTCACCGTTACAGTTTGCATGCTTGTAGAGCCCGCCTTGTCGTAAAACGCCATCAGCCCTACGCTCAGGTAATCATTCACCCTATCGTTTAGCGCAAAACGCGTTTCAGCATTCACCATGCCCGTTTGGTATGGCTGGCTGATACTGTTCCATTGCGAACGGAAAGTAGCGCCCACTTTATAGTCGCCCGTAAATACTCCTGTAAGGGCAGGGTTACGAAGTATAGACGTTTCGTAAAATTGCGAAAAATGTATATCCTGCGCACCTGCAGCAAAGGGTATTGCTAATACCGCCAGCAAACTTGTTAACCTCTTTATTCTTCTTTCCATCTTATTTCTTTTTTAACGTACCAGCGTTATATCTCCTTTCCATTGTATCAGATCGCCATTATCGCAAATAGCTTCTACTATATATACAAATACATCGGGTGGTAATTGCTGGCCTTTATATGTACCATCCCATCCCGCAGCTTTATCATTCAGGTTGAATTTGGAACGTTGATATACCACTTCGCCCCAGCGGTTGTAAACACGGAAGGACTGCACCTGGTCGAGCCCTACCCCACGCGGATAGAATACATCGTTATGCCCATCGCCGTTAGGCGTAAATGTATTAGGTATAAATAACTGGCTTTTATCGCATAAAACAGTTATCGTTACCTTGTCAGAATCCTGGCAGCCATGATCTGTAAATACTGTTACAACATAGTCTGTAGTACGTGTAGGTGTTGCCATAGGGTTAGAGCAATCGCTGCAACTCAGGCTTGATGCCGGCGCCCAAAGGAAGCGGTCAATCAAAGAACCATTTGAATTGAGCTGTGTACTACCACCCGCTATGATTGTTGCTGCGCCGCTTGCCGTTACATCGGGAAGCGGGTGTACTACAATTTTTACGGAATGTGTATCCGGAATGCAACTACCCTCGTATGCTACTACCACATAGGTTGTAGTATTATTGGGCGAAGCGACAGGCTCTGCTGCTTTGCTATCATTCAGGTTAATAGCTGGAAACCATTCATATCTCTGGGCGCCACGCGCACGTAGCTGGAAGATTTGCCCGTCACATATTTCACCACCTGTATCTACCTCGCTATCTGTTTTTGTTTTTATACCTATTATTACCTGGTCGGTATCACTGCATTTGTTAGCATCAGTACCAATTACACTGTATTCTGTTTCTGCAGCCGGCGATGCTAATGGATCGGGGCAATTGGTACAGCTCAACCCACTGGCCGGCGACCAGACATAACTGACACCACCGCTACCCAGCAATTGAGTTGCATCTCCCAGGCATATTGTAGTATCGAGCCCTGCATTAATTACCGGCAATGGATTAACCACTATATCCTGAATGAGACTATCCTTACAGCCATTGCCATTCGTAACGATAAATTTCACTTTATAGGTACCCGTGTTTGGATAGTACATTGTAGTCTCATCGAACAGGCTGGTGGTGCCATCATGAAATTGCCATAGCCAACCTGTAATTGCAGAGAAGTATGCTGTAGATTTATCTTTGAAAATAACTTCCGATCCTTCGCAGGCGGGGCTGTATTCAAAATCAACCTTCACACCATCTACACGTATGGTATCCTTGCCATCACTGCTATTAGTGCACCCTGCCCCGTCGCTTAAAATGATCTTAGGAAAATAAGATCCGGGAATAGTATAAGTATGTGTTGTAGTAGCTACACCATTTGTAATTACGGTAATACCATCGCTAAAATCCCAGACCACGGAAGGCACATTTGTAAGGTTAGCACTAAAATTCACATCCAGCGGGGCGCAACCTGTTAATGGGGCATAAGTGAAAGAACCAGCATAACCCAATACATTGACTGACGAATAAGCCGTATCGGTACACCCCGCGGTGTCTTCTACAATAAGTGTTACCACATGGAAACCGGAGTTGTACACATCGTTAGGATTTATTAACGTGTTTTTGTTACCATTACCCATATCCCAGTCGTATTTTAGCGGCCCGCCCGTAGATGTGTTATTAGCAACAACCTGCAACGGAGGACAGACCGAAAATGTATCGCTTAAGGTAAACTTCGCATCGGGCTTGGTTATTTTAATATAATCGGTACGTTCAATTGTATCCTTGCAGCCATGTATATCTGTTACTACCATTGTAACAGTGTATGTACCTGTTGCTGCGTACGCATGTGTAGTAGATACACCTGTGCCTGAATTACCATCGCCGAAATCCCAGTTTGCAGTTGCAGCGTCGTTGGTGTTACATTCAAATTCCAGCGCCTGTCCAATACAACCATACATATCGTTGACATTAAAACTTGCGGCAGGTTTCCATACCTCTATATAGTCATCCTTTTGTAGCGAGTCTTTACAACCGTGGCTGTCTGTTACAATAAGCTTTACATCGTACGTACCGGGTGCCGCAAATGTTTTAGTAACCGGCGAGGGGCTTGGACTAAGCCCTCCCCCATTGCCTAAAAATATCCAGGTGCGGCTGTCGAATGTGGTTCCGGGAGTTAAAGTGGACAGATCGCTAAAGGTGGAGCTAAGTATGGAACAGCCGCTTGTTGGCGAAGCCGAAAAATCGACAGTGGGCTTTGATGCTAAAACCCAATCTATTTTATTCAGCGTATCCCTGCAACCCAGCGAATCGGTTGCTACCAAACGAATATCGTAATAACCTGTGTTATTGAAACCATGTGTATATTTCATCATGCTATCAGCATAATATACACCATCTACCCACCAGGCAAGGGATATTGGGGTTTCGCCGCCTGAAAGACCTCCGGTGAATCTTGCCGTTCCACCTTTGCAAATAGTAGTATCTGTTGCGGTCATCTGAGCTTTGGGATCAATCAGCTTCAACCTGGCGCGGAACGTATCGCTACAACCCGTAACGCTGTTGAACGCTACCATCATAGTATTATAAGTGCCAAGAGATGAATAGGTATGGGTAACTACATCGTTTAAAACGTGCGCTGAATTATCAAAATTACCATCGCCAAAATATAATACGGTAGAGGTATAATCTTTCACCTTGTAAGTAAAATCAACTTTCTTAGGGTTGGCACAATCAACTTTTGTTTTATATCTGGCCCAGGGGCCATTAATGGTCATATAGGCAGTTTTGGTGATGGTAGCAGGGCAGCGGTTATTGATGGTAGTAAGCGTTACATTAAACACACCTGTTGTATCGTAGGCATGTGTAGTAGATGGGCCTAGCGAGCTTGAAAATCCATCACCAAAATCCCACAGATAGTCGGTAATAGTACCGGTGCTTGTGCTGGTAAATGTAATAGTTGAATGTATGCACGAAGGCAACGGTATGGCATAAAAATCGGGGGTTGGGGGTGTACCCGTGCGTATTTCAAAAGTATCTTTATACGTACAGCCGTTTGATGTAACACCTGTTAATATTACATTATAGGTACCTGCAGTAGTATAAGTGTGAGACGGTGTTGCTACATTACTATGTGTTGTATTATCACCAAAATCCCAGTCGTAGCTAACTGTAGGGAAGGGGTATGTCCATAAGCCAGCAGGCGGCGGTGCAGGTATATTACTGTATAAATTAACCGTAAAAGTAACTGTTGCAGGTATGCATCCGCCATTTTTATCCGGCTCTATTATAGGTACTATATCTCTCACCTTTACATAACTGGTTTTATATATAGTATCCTTACAGCCGTGGCTGTCAGTGCCTATCATGCTTACATCGTAAAAGTCGTTGGTTGTATAAGTATGGTTTTGTGTTTGCCCTGTAGCGGTACCGGGGTGGAAATCCCAGGCATAGCTGCTTGCATTGCCGGTTGCAGCAAAAGCTACCGTAACAGGCGCGGGACATGGATCGGTAGGATTGGCCGTAAAATCGATAGTTGGCTGGGGATATATAGTTACACTTCTGTACGCAGTATCCTTACAAGGGCCATCAGAAGTTATCAGGCGGATATTATAAGTGCCTGCGGTATAAAAAGTATGGTTTGTAACAGCTAAATTACTAATGCCATCTCCGCCAAAGTCCCAATCGCTGGCGGTAAAGCTTGGCGTACTGGTATTGGTAAGTGTCATTGAAGTACCCACACATGCATTACTACCACCAGTAAAAGATGCCGTTACATCTTTTATTACTACTGCCGCCGCTAAGGTTGTCGCCTGTTGGCAGCCATTGGCATCAGTTACCGTAAGTTTTACGTTATAAGTTCTGGGGGCAGTGCCCGTATAAGTATGCGAAGGGTTGGCGGTAGTGCCATGGGTACTGCCATCGTCAAAGTCCCAGTCGTAAGTATAGGGAGGTGTACCGTTGGCAACAGTTGAGTTAAATGTTGTTGTACCACCAAACCTGCAAAAAGTGGGCACGGTAACAGTAAAGCTTACCTCGGGTGTGGGGTTGATACATACCAGGTTGTTTTTTGTTTTTGACTGGCTGCAACCATTACTATTAGTCAATTGCAGGGTAACGTTTTTACAACCCGTAGCCGTGTATATGTGCGATGGGTTTTGACTGTTATTGAAGGGTGAGCCATCGCCAAAAGCCCATGAATAAGTGCTGGAACCCGTGGCATGCGATGCAGATGCATCATTAAACTGAACAGTAAGCGGATTGCAACCGGAAGTAGGTGATGCAGTAAAATTGACCGAAGGGGTATCATGTACAATTACCGTAAGTGTTTTGCTACTGCTTCCCGAAGTATTACTTACTGTTAATGTGATTGTTTTTGTACCCGGCGTGGTGAATATAGTTGATGGTGTAGAATTGGTAGTAGGTATTGTACCGGCACCCGGTATTGACCAATTGTAGCTAACCCCCGATACCGGTGGGCCCGCATCGAACTGTACGGCAAGGGGTACACAACCTTCGGTTGGGGTTGCGGTAAAATTAGCTACAGGTGCTTGTCCAAACACAACAATGGGTGCAAATAGAATAAGCGCTAGTAACAATAATCTGTTGACTACGGCCATAGGTTAAAATGGGGTTCTGTGATATATTATAAAAAACAATTAAAGTTAAGAATTCCTTAAAATGACGAACATTAAAATGGCATTAAACGCCCGTTAAAAACTGCTCTGTTATTGCATTCCGCAGTTTAACTATTAGTTAAACTATTCCGAATATAAAAATGATATTCCGTAAACATGTGTGATAAGGAGCTGACGAATATCATTGTATATAGAAGAAAAACAAGGTATGAATGACGCTTATATGCAGATAATCTCAAAAATGCAGGTAAGACTTGCTACACCGCTTTTTTTGTAGGTACTTAGTAGTAATGATTTTTCTATAAATTAAAGCATAAATAAATTTCCGGTCAGCTATGTCTTATCCATTTCAAATAACCAATAAGGAAAACTATATAGACCAATATAACAAGAGTGTGAATGACCCTGAGGCATTCTGGACCGAGATTGCTGAAAACTTCAGGTGGCGAAAGAAATGGGATAGTGTGCTAAACTGGAATTTCACTGAGCCTCGTATTGAATGGTTTATTAATGGCAAGCTGAACATAACCGAAAACTGCCTTGACAGGCATTTGCCGGAAAAAGCCAATGAACCCGCATTCATTTTCGAGCCGAATGCCCCCCAACAACCCGGCCGCATACTTACCTATCAAAACCTGTACGATGAAGTAAACGCATTTGCACATGTGCTGAATGAGATGGGCGTGCAAAAGGGAGACCGGGTTTGCATATATATGGGTATGATACCCGAACTGGCTATAGCAATATTAGCCTGTGCACGTATTGGCGCTATCCACTCGGTAATATTTGGAGGCTTTAGCGCCCGTAGCATAGCCGACAGATTGCTGGATGCGCAAGCAGAGTATATAATAACGGCTGATGGCGCTAACAGGGGCAATAAAGCGATTGCCCTGAAAGATGTGATAGATGATGCTTTAGTAAGTTGCCCCTTTGTAAAAAAAGTGGTAGTGGTCAACCATTCTTCTACCCCCGCCAGTATGATAAAAGGGCGGGATGTTTGGTGGGAAGATGAAATGCAAAATGTAAAAAATGCAGGGAAGGGCGTCTTTGAACCTGTTGAAATGGATGCGGAAGACCCTTTATTCATCCTATATACCTCCGGATCCACAGGTAAACCCAAAGGTGTAGTACACACCTGTGGCGGCTATATGGTATATGCTACCTATTCATTTATCAATGTCTTTCAGTACAAG
>CBFGNI010000046.1:0-15079 GCA_965650105.1 uncultured bacterium
TCAGTTTATTGAAGTAATAGAAAAACGCCAGGGCCTTAAGATAGGCTGTATAGAGGAAGTTGCTTACCGTAAAGGCTTTATAGATAAAGCTCAACTAAAAGCATTGGCTGAAAAATATATGAAGAGCGGGTACGGTGTGTATTTGAATATGATTGCTCAAGAAAAATAAGGCATTGAAGATAATTGCACATAGAGGCTATTGGCTAAACCCGGAAGAAAAGAATACTGAAGCTGCTTTTGTAAGAAGTATAGAAAACGGCTTTGGTATAGAAACTGATATACGCGACTATAATGGTGAGCTGGTAGTATATCACGATGTACCAGGCATTGCGCAGCACCCTATGATGTTCAAACGCTTTTTGCAGCAATACGATCAGCAAACCGATCAAGACGCTGTATTGGCCATCAATATAAAATCGGACGGGCTACAAGATATGCTGGCAGATGCACTAAGTAAATATCCCGCACTTAACTATTTCACCTTCGATATGTCGATACCTATGCTTTACTTTGGGTACAGGCCTAGTGGATTGACTTTCTTTTCCAGCATTAATGAATTTTTGAAAGAGCCAGTTTGCTATGCAGAATGTGCAGGTATATGGCTGGATGGTTATACTAATATATGGTACGATTCAGCCCTTATGAATAAGTTCATTAAAGAAGATAAGAAAGTATGCATCGCATCACCCGAGTTGCATGGTCGGGATCACTTACCATTATGGAACCGACTGATGTCGAGCAGTCTTTACCGTAACGACAATGTTTACTTGTGCACAGACATGCCCGATAAAGCCAAAGCATTCTTCAGCCGATAGTTTATGAGTATATACATTATTCCTGCGCTTACAATACTCGCAGCCTGGCTGGCAGTTTCTATCCCGGTTTATTTCATCTTCAATCCTAAAAAGCCAATCAATATTTTTGACATCAGGGTACAAGGTTTGCTATACTCACATTGGCATATTTTAGGCACCGAGATCAGCAAATTCATATCAGCCCAATTGAAAATAGATGACCTGTCATCTAAACTATTAAACCCGTCGGTATTGGCAGAATTACAGCCGACAATCGAAACACATATCGACCAGTTTTTAAGAGTGAAACTGCTGGAGAAAATGCCTTTCCTGTCAACTTTTCTGGGAGAAAGTACATTGGCGAAACTGAAGATTGGCATGATGGAGGAGATAGAATTACTGCTGCCAGAAGTGATGGAACAGTATATCAGCAAATCAGCTTCATCTTTAGATACTGAAAGCTTAATAGCAAATAAGATCAGTAAGATAAGCATCGGACAAGCAGAATATACCATTCATAAAGCTATGCGTAGCAAGATACTTGGTACAAAGTGGCTGGCAGTATTTATTGGCCTTATAGTGGGGCTTATACAAATTGCAATAATCTCATTATAAATTTATAATTGCGGACAATACTTAATGTGTTGTAAACGACAGGTAATGTTGTAATTTTGAAACAAATAGAGCCGAAATGCCACATTATCACTCTTTAGGAAAAATACCACACAAACGCCATACACAATTCCGAAAACCAGACGGAAATTTATATTCAGAACAACTATTCAGTACTGAAGGGTTTTCATCGAACTCCTCACTTCTGTATCATGTTTATCCTCCAACACAAATTATACGTACAGAAGAACCTGTAGATGTTAGTCCAAAACGTTCTACAGATAATATCTTAAAACACAGAAGTTACCAGGGTTTTAAAGTAACTCCCACCGCCGATTACCTGGATAGCCGTAAAGTGGTTCTGTTTAATAACGATGTACAGATAACGCTTGCTGCACCACAAAGCAGTACTACCGAATACTTCTATAAAAATGCAGATGCTGATGAAGTGTTATTTGTACATGAAGGTACAGGCACACTAAAAACACAGTATGGCCAAATACCTTTTGGCTACGGCGATTACCTGGTGATACCACGTGGTAGTATATACCAGATACATTTCGATACAGCAGATAACAGGCTTTTCATAGTTGATTCATTTAGCCCGATAACTTTCCCTAAAAGGTATTTAAGCAAGTATGGCCAGCTACTGGAACATGCACCTTATTGCGAGCGTGATCTACGCAAACCGCAAGACCTGGAAACCTTCGACCAGAAAGGTGAATTCCTGATAAAAGTGAAGAAAAGAGGCTTGATGTACAACATCTGGTATGCAAATCATCCTTTCGATGTAGTAGGCTGGGATGGTTGTGAATACCCTTATGCCTTCAGCATACACGATTTTGAACCCATAACAGGACGCGTACACCAGCCACCACCGGTACACCAAACATTTGATGCACATAATTTTGTTATATGCTCTTTTGTGCCCAGGTTGTATGACTACCATCCCGAAGCTATACCAGCACCGTATAACCATAGCAATATAGATAGTGATGAAGTTTTGTACTATGTTGATGGCGATTTTATGAGCCGCAAACACGTGACCCGTGGCATGATAACTTTACACCCAGGTGGTATACCACACGGGCCGCACCCAGGTGCTGTTGAAAAGAGCATAGGTGCGAAAGAAACGAAGGAGCTGGCGGTAATGGTTGATACCTTTCACCCGCTGATGATGACCCAAGACGCACAAGGTATAGAAGATGAGAACTATATAATGAGCTGGGCAGAATAAATAATTGTATTAAACACCATTCATAAAACAATAGAAATGGAACAACTTACAGTAAGTGAAAAAATGAAGCAAGCGAAAGACTTTCTTCCTATTAATGGCACTGACCATATAGAAATGTATGTAGGTAATGCTAAACAAGCAGCACACTTCTATAAAACAGCATTTGGCTTCCAGTCGTTGGCATACGCCGGTCCGGAAACGGGTGTACGCGATAGCGCTTCCTATGTGTTGCAGCAAGGTAAAATACGCCTTGTGCTCACTACCCCACTTAAATCCAGCAATCCAATATCAGAACATATATACAAACATGGTGATGGTGTAAAGATACTGGCCCTGTGGGTGGACGATGCTTATAAAGCTTTTGAAGAAACAACACAACGTGGTGCTAAAGTATATATGGAGCCTAAGACTCTTACCGACGAACATGGTGAGGTACGCATGTCAGGCATCTATACTTATGGTGAAACAATTCACTTGTTTGTAGAACGTAAAAACTACAATGGCGTGTTTTTGCCAGGCTATAAAGAGTGGAAAAGCGATTATAACCCGGCTGATGCAGGCCTGCTGTATGTAGACCATTGCGTAGGCAATGTAGGCTGGAACCGCATGAATGATACCGTAAAATGGTATGAAGATGTAATGGGATTCAGCAATATTCTTACTTTCGACGATAAGCAGATCAATACCGAATACTCAGCATTGATGAGTAAAGTAATGAGTAACGGCAACGGATATGTTAAGTTCCCTATCAACGAACCGGCTGAAGGCAAAAAGAAATCGCAGATAGAAGAATATCTTGATTTTTATGAGGGCGAAGGGGTTCAGCACATTGCTGTTGCAACTAACGATATTATCGCTACAGTACGGAACTTGAAAGCACGCGGAGTTGAATTTTTAGATAGCCCAGATTCTTATTACGAAGAGTTATTTAACCGTGTAGGTAAAATAGATGAAGACCTAGCTCCGCTACATGAGTTGAAAATATTGGTGGATCGCGATGAGGAAGGTTACCTGTTACAAATATTTACTAAACCTGTTGAAGACCGCCCAACCCTTTTCTTTGAAATAATTCAACGTAAAGGTGCTAAGAGCTTTGGTGCTGGCAACTTCAAAGCATTGTTTGAATCAATAGAACGCGAACAAGAAAAACGTGGTAACCTGTAAACACAGTTTACAATAAAATATCTAAGGCCATCTCTTACGAGGTGGCCTTTTTCATGTATGTACTTGAGTTTTACCAGTAGTTAATAATTACATGACAATATAAAATATTTGTCATTATAATGTCTTAAAACAATTAAAAACCGCTTAAAACAAATACATTTTTTATTTCATGCTAATTATTTCACATAATTATGTAAACACATTAATGTGAAAGCTATTTAATCACTACATTAAAAAAAATCGCCTATAAAATAACAACACCCGTTCCCTCTTCGATTTAAGTTAAAAACATTAAAATAAAACCTATGAAAAAATTACTACTATCAGCTTTAACCTGTTTACTTTTTATTACAGCACAAGCACAATGTCCTATCAGTGCAGGCATCACTTTTCAAAACACACCATACGGCAATGCCTTATTGCGTTATGAATTTACTAACACATCCAGCTATGGCACATTTACCAATCCCATGGGTGCAGAAATATGGATAGATTTTGGAGATGGCTCTACCAGCACAGGCTATGCCTATACAGGGTACCCTGGTACATTCGGTCATGAATATGCAAGCCCCGGCACATATTCAATCGTATTTGCTTCAAGCGATATTGATACTATGACAGGAATAGTGAATTGTACGGACACATTCAGAACTACACTAACTACCAGCTATACATCATGCGCTACAAGTATGTCAGTAACATCTTTGGGTGGTACCAGTTATAGCTTTACAGCTACAACGCCTGCCGGTACTTCGCCTATATACTATTATTGGTCGTTTGGAGATGGCACATATGGCTCTGGCAGTCCTGTAACACATACCTATGCTGTTGACAGCACTTATATTATAACACTGCAGGCTATCGATAGTGTTAACATGTGCTTTTATACCAATGATTATCTATTAAACAATACAGTACCTGATTCTAACATGATATCAGGCTATGTGGTAGCCGATACCTTTGATATGTCTGCTATTAGCAATCCACAAGTAAGAGTATGGCTCATTACTTATGACAGCACTACGCAAATATTATCTGCTGTCGATTCAACAGATGTTTTCCCTGCACCAGATGATGCATATACGCTTTACCAGTTTGCTAATGAACCCGCTGGTGTGTACCGTACAAAAGCACATGTGATCAATGGCCCTTCAACAGGTACAACATTCGTTCCTACTTATTACGATTCGTCCCTGTACTGGAATACTGCATCTATCATTACTCACTATGGTACTTCAACCAAGGGAATAAACATCTACATGCAAAAAGGCACTGCGGTTACGGGCCCCGGCTTTATTGGCGGTGATATAACACTGGGTGCTAACAGGGGCACAAGTGCTGGCGTACCCAACTTACTTATTTTCTTAAGAGATGCTAATGGTGAACTTATAAGCAGTACATATACCGACGCCAATGGCATATACGCATTCAACAATTTACCTGTTGGTACATATTCTGTTTATCCTGAAAATGGCGGCTATACTACTACGGCATACAGTGTTATGCTTACAGCAGGTAATCCCATTAAAAACAGCATAAACTTTGGATACGATGAAAATGATAAGACAATTGCTCCAAAAACTACTTCTGTTGAAGATGTAAATAATACAGGTACTTTCAGTATCTATCCCAACCCTGCTAATAGCAAAGTATATATCAACTGGAAAAATACAGGTGGTAAAGCTGATGTGATTGTTTCGGATATTGCAGGCAGAAAGGTAATAGAGAAGAGCTTTGATACCGACAAGCAGGGTATACTTGATCTAAATACACTTACTCCGGGGCAATATTTCATCTCGGTAGAGGCAGCTGAAACTTCGGGTAAACAAAAATTAGTGATAATAAGGTAATTCCCCCGATGATTGACCAATGAAAAGAGGCAGAAATTCTGCCTCTTTTCATTTTTATTAAGAAAACTTTTAGTTTCAAAATATTAACTTTGTTAGCATCGCAATTACATATTTAATTTTCTTTCGAATGGCAAAAAGGCTTCTTCGTGCTTGGGCTTTAGCGTTATTAGTATGTTGTCAGTTTTCTGCTTCGTATGCGCAAGATGATGTACAGACATTCCGAAATTTTCAATTCTCCTTCAACCGCGTATCGCAGGCGTGGATGAAAAATAATGATACGCTACGTAAAATGTTCGAATCGAAAGGGCTTAAATATCCGTCAGGCGATATTTATATCCGCTCATTCAAAGCTCAAAATGAAATGGAGCTATGGGCCCGTAATACGGACACCAGTCAATATTCTCTTGTAAAGACCTATCATATTTGTGCATTATCGGGCATACTAGGCCCTAAACGTTACGAAGGCGACAGACAGGTGCCGGAAGGATTTTATTTTATTGATGACTTTAATCCTAAAAGCGATTTCCATCTTTCTCTTTTGCTGAATTACCCCAATTATTCCGACATGTTATTGGGCGACAGAAAAAAGCCCGGCGGCGATATATATATACATGGTGGTTGTGTAACTGTGGGTTGTATGCCTATGACAGATGGCATAATACAAGAACTATACACCCTTTGCCTGAATGCCAAACTAAGCGGGGAAACTTATATACCCGTACATATATATCCTGTACGTTTCGATAAGACAGGGCTTAACTTTCTTGGCCGCCAATATGCCGATGATACTACCAAACAACGTTTCTGGATAAACCTGAAATCGGGCTACGATTATTTTGAGCGCTACCACAAACTGCTGCCGGTCATATACAATGCAGAGGGTAAATACATCACCTCTATTAATTAATTACTGTTTGCATTATCAGTTAGCCTAATTTTGCGTCGTTACTTATGAGACGTATATTTTCAAAGATTATTAAACATAAGGTAGCTTATTCTGCTATTTTATTCTTGTTGCTACTGGTTTCCTGCGAGAAAGAAGTAAATATTAAACTAGACGATGGGCAAGCTCGCCTTGTAGTAGAAGGAGCTATTGAAACAGGTTTACCACCCTATGTTTTCCTCACTAAATCGATTGGCTATTTTGCTAAAATAGACCTGAATACACTACAAAACAGTTTTGTGCATAATGCTGTGGTGAAAGTATCGGACGGTGTAAAAACAATTACATTAAAAGAATATAATGTTGATACAGGCAGCAATGGAAATAAGTTTTACTTCTACAGTATTGATACAGCCTTAGCCCCTACGGAATGGCTGTTAGGCGAAGTTGAAAAAACATACACACTCACAATTGAATGGGAAGGACAGAGCTACCAGGCAGTTACTAAAATACCCAATCCAACACCGCTCGATTCCGTAATTACCAGCCAACCTTCAATTATACCTAAAGACAACCCCGATGCAAGGCAGATAAAGGTGTTTTTTAAAGATCCTGATACATTGGGCAACTATATGAGGTACTTTACTAAAAGAAATAGCGAGCCTTATTATCCGGGACTTAATTCTGTTTACCCCGATGAATTAATAAACGGAACTCAGTTTGAAACTACCTTGGCTGCGGGGGAAAACAGGAATGGTAGTCTTAGTTTCGATTCTTTAGGCTTTTTTCATCCCGGCGATACGGTGACATTAAAATGGTGCGCTATAGATAAAAAAGTATATGATTTCTATAGCACTTTTGAATTTGCTATCAGCACTATTGGCAGCCCTTTTGCTTCGCCTATCAAAGTTAAAACCAATATAAACAATAATGCTTTGGGGGTTTGGGCTGGCTACGGGTCTATTTATAAGACCCTTGTAATAGAATAATTGCTTATGCAAATACCTGTATAAGCTATCAAGGCTTACGGCAACCAATTTTTTTTCGCATTTTTGCAGCCACTTAATTATGAATATGTCAGAAGTAGAAAAAGTCCATTGCCTGATAATAGGTTCGGGCCCTGCAGGGTATACTGCAGCTATATATGCCGCCCGTGCCAATCTTAAACCAGTAATGTATCAAGGGTTGCAGCCAGGTGGCCAGTTAACCATAACCACTGAGGTTGAGAACTACCCGGGTTACCCTGAAGGTATCATGGGGCCTCAAATGATGGTAGATTTTGAAAAACAAGCGCAACGTATGGGTGCTGATATTCGTTGGGGTCTTGCTACTAAAGTTGACCTAACCAGCCGGCCATATAAAGTGGAAATAGATGAAGAAAAGTGGATCGAAACTGATTCTTTAATAATTGCCACAGGTGCCTCAGCAAAATGGTTGGGCATACCCTCCGAACAACGGTTGAACGGTCATGGCGTATCAGCCTGTGCTGTATGCGATGGTTTCTTTTTCAAAGGCCAGGAAGTGGCAATAGTAGGTGCCGGCGATACAGCATGCGAAGAAGCACTATACCTGTCAAAGCTATGCAGTACGGTACACATGTTTATTCGCCGCGATGAAATGCGCGCAAGCAAAGTAATGCAGGCCCGTGTGTTGAATACAAAAAACATAAAAGTTTACTGGAATACTGAAACAGTTGAAATTTTAGGCGATACTAAAGTTGATAGCGTAAAAGTAAAGGATGTAAAAACTAATGAAGAGATAGTCATACCAATCAAAGCATTCTTCGTAGCGATAGGCCATGAGCCAAATTCATCGCTATTTAAAGGATGGTTAGATATGGATGAAGCTGGTTATTTAATTGCACAGCCTGGTAGCTCTAAAACTAATATTGAAGGTGTTTTTGCCTGTGGTGATGTACAGGATAAAATATACAGGCAGGCGGTAACTGCTGCAGGTAGCGGTTGTATGGCTGCCCTTGATGCTGAAAGATATCTCAGCGCCCTTGAACATACGCAACAATAGCTAACTTTCATTGATAAACAATAAGGCCACCTATAAAGGTGGCCTTATTGTTTATCGGAAATATTTTCAATACTACATATGCAGTTTCTCTTTCTTTTGCAATAATTCATCTACCGTTTCACGGTACATTTCATCGGGCACGCAGCAGTCAACGGGACAAACAGCTGCACATTGAGGTTCTTCATGAAAGCCCTGACACTCAGTACACTTGTTTGCAGTTATGTAATAAGTATCAACAGCTACCGGCTCATGCCGCTCATTTGCCTCGGTGTGACTACCGTCCATTAAAACAAAATCGCCTTTTACAGAGGTACCATCAGCTATAGCCCACTCTACACCACCTTCATATATAGCGTTATTAGGGCATTCAGGTTCGCAAGCCCCGCAGTTTATACATTCATCTGTTATCTTAATTGCCATATTTTTAGTTTATATCGCCACAAAGTTACAATTTGCGTTTCGAAAAAATAAACGCATGCTTACTACCGGGGAAAGAATAGAATTACTAGTGAAATTAGGGACATATATGTTGTCTCAGGATGAGGAATGGGAAAATGTACAGTTCAGGGCAACGAATACAAATGCATGGTTTACCAAAGGGCATATTGAGCTATCGGCCAATAATATTGCTACACAGTTTCTTCAAAGAGAAAAGTTGGAAAATTGGGTTTCACAGTATAAAGTAACCCTACTGCCCAAAAAAGTGGGCATCATAGCTGCCGGTAATATACCAATGGTAGGTTTTCACGATCTTTTATGTGGTTTCATGAGTGGCCACATTGTAATAATGAAGCTTTCTTCAAAAGACGACGTATTGATACGCCACCTTATTGAAAAATTATCGGAATGGGAACCTAAGGTTAAAGACCAATTGCAAATAGGCGATATGTTAAAGGGCTGCGATGCCTATATTGCTACAGGTAGCAACAACAGCGCCCGGTATTTTGAACAGTACTTTGCAAAATACCCACATATAATACGGAAGAACAGAACTTCGGTAGCAGTGCTTGATGGCACTGAAACCAGCGAAGAACTGCGATTGTTGGGGAAAGATATTTTTGATTATTACGGGTTGGGGTGCCGTAACGTAACCCAGGTATGGCTACCTGAAGGCTATGAAATTCCTAAAATATTTGATGCGCTTGCCATTTACGAGCCTATTATCCACCAGCACAAATATAAAAACAACTACGACTACTACCTTGCGATCTATTTGCTTAATCAGGTACCTTATTTTAGTAATGATTTTTTGTTAATGGTGCAAAACGAAGTTCCGTTTTCTGCAGTCAGCGTATTACATTATAAATATTATAATGAATCAACTACTGCATATTCAATTTTGAAAAAAGATGAAAATATACAATATATAGTTGGGCATAAAGGTATAAGTTTTGGTCAATCGCAAACCCCGTCTTTGACTGATTATGCAGACAATATTGACACAATGGCATTTTTAGAATCTTTATAGTATTTTAATTAGAGCGATGTTGCTATTGTGTTAAAATTTAGTATCTTGTACTCCATCTGAATTATGGTACTATACCCCAATTAGTTATGAAGAATGCTTGAAAATCATTTTTTCATACTATTAAGGCATACAACATAATTCTGATGCTCTCTGAACCAACTAAATTGTAAAAAAAACCGTCTTACTAACTAATATTCCAAGCTTTTTCGAAAAAGGTATAACATGAAAAGAATTTTATCGGTTCCTGCACTGTTATTGTTGGTCTTTTTTACAGGCATTTCCCCTGTGAAAGCCTTCCAAATTACTACAGCATATACAAGCAATCCCAATTTAACCTTGTTTAGTGTGCCGGGGCCCCACTATATACTGTTTAACATTTATAACGGTAACTCGTATCCGGTATCATTGACCGATGTAAATACGCTCCATTTTGCTGAAGCCGACCTTGGAGGTGGAAATACCTTGTCGAACAATGGCGCTACTTACTCACTGCTTTACAGCAATACAAGTCTTCAAGGGCCTCCTTCGGCTATTACAACCTGGCCGCTTGTGGGCAATTCTTCACCAATATATGCTACAACTAATGCTATAATTCCGGTAATTACAGGCCTTAATTTTACAATACCACCCAATACCGAATATCGTTTTGCTTTAGTAAGTAATGATACTATGGTAGTAGCGGGCGGCCTGGACATAAACGGCTTAGGAAACCCTCCATTGCCTCTTACATTTTCAAATGGCGGTGTAACGCTTAGCCCTGTTTACTACACCCCGGGCGGTAAAACTCAATTTGGCACATATCCCCTGGTACCGGTTACACCAACTGCTGACGCAGATACATTTGGCTGGGAAGGTGCAGTAACAATTAGGCGCACCGGCCCGGTTATAGTTATCACAAACAACTTTTCCTGCGAAGGTGGTGATATAACATTAACAGCTAATGTACCTCCAACTGTAACAGGTGCTACTGTCAACTGGACAGGCCCCGGCGGACGTACTCATATAGGCCCTACATGGACATTGACTAATGTTGACCCTACTTATACCGGTACTTATACTGCAAGCTATACTGTTACCGGCCCTCAGGGTACAGAAACATCCACAAAAACCGAGGCTGTGGTTACGGTAAATCCAACGCCGCCGGCACCTGTGGTTACAGGCAGAACAAAATACTGTGCTGATGAACAATATGAAGGTGTAACAGTTAATGGCCAAAACATACTTTGGTACACCAATGCAACCGGTGGTACAGGTACCACATTAGCACCTTATGTAAACACAACGCTGGCCGGTAGTTATACTTTTTACGCATCACAAACTATCAATAACTGCGAAAGCAAACTACGTGCACCTATTACAATAACCGTGGCACCTAAGCCAGAACCTCCTGTAGTAGTAACCCCAATAGGTTATTGCGAAAATGCTACACCTGAACAACTTACTGCAGTAGGCGACAACTTGCTTTGGTATTACGACCCTGTTGGTGGACTATCTTCTGTAAACGCACCAACACCTAATACCAGCGTTAGAGATTCTTTTATATATTATGTTTCGCAAACAGTAGATGGTTGTGAAAGCGACCGCGCAAGGATTGATGTGATTATTTCCTTCACTCCCAACGGCCTGATACTTGTAAGCCGCGAACCTGAAATTTGCGAAGGAGATACTTTAACTTTTAACTACTATGGTAGCGCTGTAACCAACACTGCTTACAACTGGCTTATACCTCAGCAAGATGCCGAACTTATATCTGGTATACCAGGTACGTCCGGCCCGCTTGTTGTTCGCTTTAACAATGCCGGTATTTACCGCATGGGGCTGAATACAGGTAATATCGGTTGCTATAGTGAATTGTATTCGCAACCAATTACTGTAAAAGGAATACCTGACGGTGCAATAGTATCGAAGCCTAATATTTGTAAAATGGCTACCGAGTTAATTTCACTTTCAACTTATACACCTACAATAGATAGCTTTATCTGGAACTTTGGTGGTGGTACTGCCACACACTTTGCTACAGATCAAGGCCCTTACGGTGTATATTGGTCAGAACCAGGTGAACATATTATCTCTCTTATTGTAACTGATGATCTGTGCCGTGATACTGTTTACGATACTGTAATGATTCACGAACTGCCTGATGCAAAGATCAATGGCTATGTAGATGGAACTATAATATGCGCAAGCGATAGCATTAAATTTCAAGCTAATACTATAGAACCTGCATCTCAATATGTATGGAGCCCTACCCGATTCTTTGACAATTATGATAACCTCCCTGTAACTTATGCACGTGTTGATTTTGACAGTAAAATCAAACTACAGGTGACAGATGAATATGGTTGTACTAATTCGGATAGCGTTGCTATAAAAACCAAGCTATGTTGCGACATAAATATGCCAACAGCCTTTACCCCGAATAGTGATGGTAAGAATGACATCTTCCGCATAATAAGCGCCGGCGATCTTAATATATCAAGCTTTAGGATAGTAAACCGCTGGGGACAAGTTGTATTCGAAACGGCTGATCCTCGTGTAGGCTGGGATGGTAATCTGAACGGCAAACCACAAGATATGGGTAGCTACGCATACTCTATCCGCTACAAATGCGCTAATAAAAATACAGAGCAACACGGAGAACTGACACTAATAAGATAGTTTCACAGACCACTCCAAATAATAAAAGAGGCCCCTGAATTTCAGGGGCCTCTTTTATATGCATAAAACCACGTGATCAATACTTCAGCATAATTGTCCCTCGCTTAGTACTCTACACAAGTGATTATTAAGCCAAACATGTTATAATATATTTGAGGATGCATTAATCTCTTTGAAGAGATACCACCCACTTCATAATTATGGATTGATTTCGTTATCTCCTTTTAAGAAATACAAAACCATTTTTTTCGCCCAGGTATTGAATTTGCGGGAGTGCCAGGTATTTATCTTTATCCATAATCTTACAGATAAAATAAGTTGGCTTATCTACGTCACCATGCAATAACCAATTGGTATCGTAATAGTTTTTATTCGCAGGTGGCTGAACAGCAGCATAAAAAAGGTGTGCATAGCTTTTATAACCCAATACTTGAACATATACATCTTTACCTTTCAAGCTTTTAAAGTATTCAATAGCTGCACGTTGCGAAAATGCTTCAATCTTGGGCGTAAAGTGCAATACAGTAACCTGTATTATTAATAATTGCACTATGCATAGCAAAAGCATTCCTTTTCCGAACTGCTTTCTCATTATTACAATCGCTACAATTATGCCTACAATGTATATCGCACCCCAAATCGCTTCGCTATAACTCCACGATACAGTTGCTTCGAAATTGCCTACGGCAAAAGGGTCATTTATATAAGGAATGATGTATTGCTTATTGACACCAATTATAGGTAATGATATAATTGCGATAGCTAAAAGACAGCCAATTATCAGCATCAGATTTTTCACCCAGCCTTTTAGTTTTGCATCTTCTTCACTTAGCTTATATACCTGCAATGCAGCTAAAAAAGTCAATGGGAAATAGCAAAGCGAGGAATAGTGGACAATTTTTGTTTTAACAATAGAAAACAGCACCAATACTACCCAAAACATGATCCACATCCAACTTGTAAAATCGCGCTGCATCTCGTTGTCTTTCGAACGGATCCTTCGATATTGAAAAAGAAATATAGATGCAGGAAAACAACCTAGCAGTAAAATGATGAAATGATAATAGAAAGGCCCGCCATGCCCGGCATCTTCTGTGCGGAACAAACGAACTTGGTAAACAATAAAATCTATTACAAGCGTCCACCCATGGTTAATAATCTCGATACCAAACCAAATACAGGTAGTAAGTAACGAGGTTATACCAACAATAGCAAGGTAACCTAGCTTAATGCCCCAGAAACCCTTATTCCAGAGTATGTAAACCCCAAGTGCCAGCATTGCTACTAAAATAGCTACAGGCCCCTTGGTGAGCACCGCAAGGCCTAAAAACACACCTCCAAGTATGGCATGCAACATGCGCTGTTCAGAATGGCGCAGTAAATACACCTGAAAGAAGGCAAGAAATATGAATAGATTAAAAACAGGGTCGATGATGCCAGACTTGAAATAAAAATGCGGCAGCCATGTTGCAGCATATAATAATACCCACCAGGTAGCCATTCGCTCATTTACCACTCGTTTACCTACATAAAACAAAGTCACAAGAGTTAATACGCCGGTAAGTGCGTTAGGAAACCGGGCAGCATATTCATTGACGCCAAAAATTTTCATAGATAAAACCTGCAACCAAATAAACAGGGGAGGTTTTTCCCAAAAGGGAAGAAAATCTATCTGTACCCGCAGATAGTCGTGGCTAACAAGCATTTCGCGGGCACATTCTGCAAAATTTATCTCGTCCCAATCGAACAAATGTACTTGTCCTAAAAAAGGGAAAAAAAGTAAAGACGCTAAAATAATGATAGCGAGGTATCGTAACGATGCCGGCATAATCAATCTTTTTGTTTGAAGAAATATCCCTGGTACCTATTGAGCAAAAAGATAATAAGTGTTGTAAAGATAGTACCTATGATACTACCCACATATACATCGATAAAAAAGTGGGCAGCCAGGTAAAGGCGTGAATAAGCTACCAGCAATGCAACAAAAAAGAATATTGTACCCAGCCACTTGTAGCCCGGCCTTAGAAAAATAGCAATAAGTGTAAAAAAACAGAAAGCTGCGCATGTATGCCCCGATGGAAAACTGTTATTCATTAATCTTGGCCATTCAGGTAATATATGTATCCATTGCGCTCCTTTAAAATAGTTAAGGGGACGAAGGGCTTTTACACTATGCTTAATAACCTGTATAATAAATGGAGGCAATACATTGCTGAGCATTGCAGCAGAGAAATACCACCAATTTCTGAAAGAGCGCATAGAAAGCAACAGCAATAAAACAATACCGCTTATTATACCTTCACCAAGCGTAGTAACATAGTACATCAATATATCTGCCGAAGCATCATAATGTGCACTTACACTGGCGAAAAGCACCTTTTCATTGTACAC
>CBFGNI010000047.1:0-14999 GCA_965650105.1 uncultured bacterium
TAACAAATTTTGCATGTAAAGTATCTCCATTCTGTGTGGTTATATTAAAATGATCATCTTCAAACTTAATATCCGCTACTCTTGTATTCGTTAGCAATACTGTGCCTTTTTTGACAGCTAATTTTGCCAACTCACTATCCATAGTGTACCGACTAAGGCCGAAAGCACCAAGATCGAGCGGCGTATGAATATTTTTACCCGATGGGGTTGATAATCTAAGCTTCGTAATTTGTGATGCTCCGTAGTTGTAGGGATCGAACACGATTTTTTTTAAATAGCCAAGGACTTCATTACTTACATATTCACCGCAAACTTTGTGATAGGGGTACGTTTTCTTTTCGAGTAACAATACCTTTTTACCTGCACCGGAAAGTGCAATAGCCGATGTAAGGCCGGCTAACCCACCTCCTACAATTACTACATCGTATATATCAGCATTGTTCATTAAGTATTTCTTATGGTAATCAGCCAGCGAAAAGCCCATTTCCACTTTATTTCATAATTATGGATGTTAGCATCACTCATTACCTGTATCCATTCTTTCCTGATTAAAGCACGCGCAACGGATAGCGGAGCATCATTTTTTACAACATAGGTTCTTGAGAAAATTGCTGTAAGTATTTTGATGGAATAATATGCTAACCAGTGCCTGTGCAAATCATTAATGACAACAGCATTAACTGCTAGTTGTTGCATTCTTTTCACCAGCTTTACAAGATCATCATGCTCAAAATGATGGCAAAACAAACTGCAGGTTACTATGTCGGCATGCTCGTTTTGTAATTTGTCATCAAAAATATCAACTGTTTGATAAGTTATTTCCGGATATACTTTAGAATGTTCCGCTGCATATCTGGTCATTACCGGATTCCAGTCAATACCAACTAAACGAACTGATTTTTTTTCTTTCCTTGCCCATTTGCTTATGGCCCTTAGCGTATCACCGCCACCACAACCAATATCTACTATCGTTGTGCCATTGTTTATATTTAATTTATTGAACGCAGAAAAGATGACACGATATCCGCCAAGATATTTATTTACAGTTTCCAGTTCGCGCAGATTTATCCTTAACTCTTTTTCAGGAGTATTGAGGTCATCCATTATTTCATGTTGATTGCTGCGTTGCGAAAAATCTGGCATGGATACTTAGTTTATTTCAACTATCATCGATTCCATAGTAATACCAGGGCCGAATGCACAGGCAAGCAAGTTTTTGCCTTTATCTTCTTCATTCATGCGTGTCAAATATTCTTTTAATACAAACAATATAGTAACTGAAGACATATTGCCATAATTGCGAAGGATAGTATATGAAACGTCGTTTTGCTCTTTTGTAATATGAAGTGCCTGTTCGCAAGCCTCCAGTATTTTTGTTCCGCCCGGGTGTATGGCATAATAATCTATCGCTGTTTTATTAATACCCGTTTTCTGGAATAGTTTCTGTAATAAGGGCTCTATATTTTCCCTTACTATATTAGGTACTTCAGGTGTAAGTTTTAAGTCGAAACCGGAATCGCCTATACGCCATACCATTTCGTTCGATGCAGATTGTTCAAATTCTGCATAGAAGGTTTTTAATGTGAGGCTTCTTTTATTCCCGGATAGATCTTTTGCAGATACTATTACCGACGCGGCGCCATCGCCAAATAGTGCATTCGCAACTACCTGGTTAGGATCAGTGTTTTTTTGATAGTGTAATGAGCATAATTCAACTCCGGCAAGCAGTATAACTGCTTCAGGTTGAGAACGGGCAATATGGTATGCTGCTTTTAATGCATTAATGGCTGCATAACAACCCATGAAATTAATACAAGTACGCTCTATATTTCTGTTAAGCCCCATGGCCTCTACTAACTGTATATCGATGCCGGGTGCATACATGCCTGTACAGCTAAATGTTATTAAGTGTGTTATGTCTGCTTTTTTCATAGCAGGTAGTTGCTCTAAGCAATTTTGTGTGGCTTCAACACATAAATTTGCCGCGTTGGCTTCGTATAGCTCCATTCTTTTGGATACGGTAGTATTGCCATACAGGCCTGATGGGTGAAATATTATATTTTGCTCCTTATCAGCCGAGGAAAATTCTTCTAAAACACTATGGCGATATTCTATGCCGCTACGGCTATATATTTTTCTCAGTATCAGTTTTTCTTCCCTGCTCAATCCATTGGCTGCCTCCAGGATAGAGTAGTGATGCTCTTGCGAAATTTTATGGACGGGTGTTGCGGTACCTATTGCGTGTATAATGGGTTCGTTCATCTTAGTTTGGACTGATATTTATATCGAAAACTCTATATTAGAGATTAGAATTCTTACCAATTGAATAAAAGCAGTTCTATATTACGTTCATTTACTAACAGGGATACACTATTGCACTTGCGTGTGCCCTTTTCTTTCTATTTACTTCCTGTATTCATATTCGGTATTAGTCAAGCATCTAATATTCATGCCATAAAATTAACTATTGTACTTATTGCACAACATTTTTTTATATATCCGGGCAGTAATATATACAATAGCTATATGGATAAAGATGAAGGCGCGATTGGCGGGCTTGAACATCCGCCACCGGTAACTCGTAACATGTATTACGTAAGCATACTGGTTGATGCTATGGGACTGCTTATTTGCTTGTTTGCAGGCTGGCCGCATGCGATATTAATGATGGGGTATATTGCTTTTTCAAAAGCATATAGCTGGAATGGGATAAGACTGAAAAAGTACCCCTACCTGGGTTGGCTTAGTGTTATGTTCTTTCAGGGTGGCTATACATACATGCAGGCAAATATGGCTGCGACTGATATTGTATCGATACAATGGTTTACCATGAAAAACATAGAAGCCATGTTATTTGCATCTTTAATAATAGGTGGTTCTTACCCCTTAACTCAGATATATCAGCATGAAGAAGACGTGAAACGTGGTGACCATACTATTAGTTATAGGTTAGGTGTCAGAGGTACTTTTATATTTACAGGTATATTCTTTACCGCAGGAGCTTTAGTTATATTTCATCATTTCACTACTTATTATTCAATACAGCAGTTTTTTATTTTCATTGGCTGCCTTTTGCCTGTGGTCATATATTTTACTTCCTGGTTTCTACAATCGTTAAAAGATAAAAGCAAAGTAGATTACAGGCACGCGATGTTAATGAACAAAATATCGGCAGTTTGTATGGTTGTATGTTTTATTATTATAGCTATACTCAACCATTGTACTATATAATTTCTACCGCTTCGGTTATCAGCTTTAACCATGGGGTGAACTTTTCCGGATACTGCTGTAAATCCTGGTGAAGTTTTTGCAAGCTTATATATTGAACGGCCTGAACTTCCAACGGGTTAAATATTATTTCACCGTCATACATGCCCTTGTATATATAGTCAAGTTCATTTTCAATGAGATTGTTGCTCAATTGAGCTTTATATCTGAATTTCTGTATAAAGGTCAGCGGGCAATCGAACCCCATTTCTTCCTGCAATCGCCTGTGTGCAGCGGCAGGTGTATCTTCATCGTATGGGTGTGAGCAACAAGTATTCGTCCATAATCCACCACAGTGGTATTTATCATCAGCACGTTGTTGTAATAAAAGTTCTCCATCACTATTGAATATAAAAATGGAAAAAGCCCTGTGTAAAATTCCTTGCTGGTGTGCAAGTAATTTCTCCTGCCTTCCAACTATTTCGTCAGCTTCATTTATTTCCAAAACATAGTTCATACCAGCGCTCCGAATTTGTATTTTTCTTAATGATGATCAATATCATTTTTATGTAAGTGCTACATAGCTTATTTTTGTTATGTTTTCATGGTGATAGGGTTTATAGGGGCTGGTCTGTTTTCAGGCCGGCTTTTCTATTTTTCAGCCATGATATACTCTTGATGCTATAATTATGCCATCTTGTATTTCAAGTACTTCAGCTACCAGCATATCTGGTTCTCCGTTTACCTTCCTTATATATTCCATAAATACCCGTTCTTCATTAGCAGTTAATGAGGTACACGTATATTGTAGAGAGGGCAGCCTGTCAAAAGCATCTTTCCACCACGTTTGTAAAGCATTTTTACCTTTTATTAGTCCTTTAGTTTCCGGTTGTCGAGTAGCGAGTTTTGGGCTATAATGTTCGGCTTTTTCACTATATAGTTTTAATAGTTCATCGAGATCGTGCTTGTTAAAAGCATTAAACCATGCGAGTGCAATAATTTTATTTTGAACATAGCTCATAATGATTTGATTTTTAATTATTTATATTTAATTATTTAACTTATTGTAAATGAATAAAAAAAATATTAAACTTGTATGTGTTAAAATTATCCTATATGCCCAATTCCCAATTGTCTTTCATTAAAGTACTATCATTATTAGTTTGTTTACAGCTAGGTTTTTTGCAAACATATGCCCAGTCGAATTGTCCTCCTAATATGGATTTTGAGGCTGGAGACTATAGTAATTGGAAATTTTACATTGGCAATTGCTGCCCGATAAGTACACCTTCATCCACATTACCCATTGCCGGCCGACATGAGCTGATGAGTGGGACTGGTCTGGACCCGTATGGAGGTTTCCCTGTTGTAGCACAGGGTGGCGGCATGTATGCATTAAAACTTGGTAATACTAATGTAGGCGCGGAGGCTGAAAGGGCAAGGTATTATGTTCAAATACCCACTGGTAGTTCTCAATATATTGTTGTGTACCGCTACGCTGTGGTCTTCCAGGATCCGCATCACGATATCACCGAGCAACCCAGGTTTGAAGTAAAAGCATACGATTCCGCAACCAATCAGCAAATTCCTTGTAACGAATTTACCTATGTAGCTTCTTCAAGTTTGCCGGGTTTTCAACAATCGGCCGCAGCACAGGATGTTTTTTATAAATCCTGGACCAGTTCCAGTATCGATCTTTCAGCCTATTCAGGCCATACTATCGCATTGGATTTTGCCAGTGGTGATTGCTCGCAGGGAGGGCATTTTGGTTATGGATATTTAGATATGGATTGCAGCCTGTTCAGAACCTATTCTGTAGCATGTAAGGGTGCGGGAGGAACAAATACAGTTGTTCTGCAAGGTGTTCCGGGTTACGACCAGTATACATGGATGGATGGTAACCTTACTCATGTAATTGGTACGGGACAAGATATAACTATACCGACACCAGGTGCTAATGAACAGTTTGCAGTGATTGTTACTCCATATTCCGGTTTTGGATGTGAGGATACTTTCTATACAAGAATTGAAATTTTTGATCCTCGAGTTAATGCTGATACAGCTGTGTGTGGTATAGGAGGTAGTGTTCAATTAAATACATATCCTAATGTAGATGACGCACCATATACTTACTCATGGACTCCTGCTGCAGGCCTTAGCTGCACTAATTGTGCCGCGCCTATTGCAAGCCCGCAAACTGAGACAGAATATATAGTTACTATAACAGGCCGCAGTGGGTGTATGAAAACAGATACAGTAAAAGTTTCGGTAGCTGATGAAGTGAATGCTATTATTAAAACTTTCTCAGACTCGGCATGCCAATATAGTCCATACGTAGTGCAAAATGTAGCCAACAATCCTCCACAAGCTTATCATCAATGGACTTCTCCTGGTGGTGCTATTCAAGGGCAAGGCACTAGTAATGTAACGATACAATGGGGTACTCCGGGTGTGAAAACAATTTATCTGCATGTATCCAATTCGGTATGTAATGTATATGATAGTGTAAAGATTTATGTGAAACCTTCAGCCAGGGCATATTACACACTAAATAACCATGTATGTGTAGGTGATAGTATAGAAGTGCACCCGTTTGAAAATAAAGAAGGTACAAGCTACTATTGGACGGTAGATGATTGGAATATGCCCGATACGGTTTACCACGGTGGTTTTCACCTAGGCTGGAGTACTACGGGTAAGAAACGTATCAGCTTAACAGTAAGAAGCGAGAATGGCTGCATCCCTCCATCGTTCGATACTATTGTGAACGTACATGAATATCCTGTAGCCGATATCCACATAGATGATAAATATGTTTGTATGGATGATACATTACATTTATCTACTGTTGATGGCAAGGATTATACTTACGAATGGAGGCCGGTAGGTACATTTGTTCAAAACAATATATACAAGGTAGAAGCTATAGTAAACAGAGAACAATTCATCTCGGTGGTAACTACTAACAGGTGGGGATGTGCTATAACAGATAGCATTTATGTGAGTCCTAAACACTGCTGTGATATTGTTTTACCTGATGCATTTACACCCAATGGGGATGGGAAAAATGACATATTCCGGATCCGGTCAAGCGGCTTTCAGCTTCTTTATAAATTTGTGATTATGAACCGTTGGGGGCAAAAAATATTTGAGACATCGGATCAAAATCAGGGTTGGGATGGCTATTTCAATAATAAACCTCAAGATCCGGGAATGTATTCTTATTATATAAAATACAAGTGCACCGATAAAGAAGAGTTTGAGAAAACAGGGAATTTTATACTTATACGGTAGTACAGCATTAGGTATAACATCATAAAAATAAAGCCGCTGAATTTCAGCGGCTTTATTTTTATATTCTTGCTCTGAAATTATTTCAGCCCAAACGCTTTTTTCACTTTTGCTACGTAGTCAAGTTTTTCCCAGGTAAACAGCTCAACTTTCACGTTTTTAGTTTTACCATCTGCCGATTTAAAAGCCTTGGTAACTATTTGTGGTTCGCGGCCCATGTGTCCATAAGCAGCGCATTCGCTATACATCGGCTGGCGCAGTTTAAGGCGTTGTTCAATGAAATAAGGGCGCATATCAAACACTTCACTAACTATTTTAGCTATCTGGCCATCGGTCATATTTACTTTTGCAGTACCATAAGTATTTACATACAACCCCATGGGCTGTGCAACGCCTATGGCGTAAGATACTTGCACCAAAACTTCTTCGCAAACCCCTGCAGCTACCAGGTTTTTAGCTATGTGGCGCGTTGCGTACGCTGCAGAACGATCTACTTTACTAGGATCTTTACCTGAGAATGCACCACCACCATGCGCGCCCTTTCCGCCATAAGTGTCAACAATGATTTTACGGCCGGTTAAGCCTGTATCACCGTGAGGGCCACCTATCACAAATTTACCGGTAGGGTTAATGTGATATTTGATCTTATTGTTGAAAAGGTGTTTGTATTGAGGATAAACTTTTATAACGCGGGGAATAAGAATAGTAAGTACATCTTTTTTAATTCGATCCTGCATTTTTTTCTCGTCAGCAAAATCGTCATGCTGTGTAGAGATAACAATCGTATCGATACGTACAGGTTTATTATCATCACTATATTCAAGCGTTACCTGGCTTTTAGCGTCAGGACGCAAGTACTTCATTTCTTTTTTCTCGTTACGGATAGATGAAAGTTCACGCAGTAGCAAGTGAGCCATATCTAACGCCAATGGCATGTAGTTAGCAGTTTCGTTAGTGGCATATCCAAACATCATACCCTGATCGCCTGCACCCTGGTCTTCTTTTTTCTTTTTATCAACACCCTGGTTTATATCCGGAGATTGTTCGTGTATTGCAGAAAGCACGCCGCAAGAGTTAGCTTCAAACATGTATTCACTTTTGGTATAGCCAATTTTAGTGATCACGTCGCGAGCTATGGTTTGTACATCTATGTATGTATTACATTTTACTTCGCCTGCCAATACAACCTGGCCGGTAGTAACTAAAGTTTCGCAAGCTATCTTAGCATTAGCATCCCATGCAAGGAAATTATCAACGAGTGCATCTGATATCTGGTCGGCAACTTTATCCGGATGTCCTTCTGATACTGACTCCGAAGTAAACAAATAAGGCATTAGTTTTAGTAAGGTTTTTTATGTTGTAAAACGGAAAATTACTCTACAGTTACTGATTTTGCAAGGTTTCTTGGTTGGTCAACATTGCAACCGCGCAAAATAGCTATGTGGTAAGCAAGCAGTTGTAAGGGAACGATAGTAATAAGTGGCGATAATACTTCTTCGGTAGCCGGTACCTCTATTACATGGTCAGCCAGTTCGCGGATCTGTGTATCACCTTTGTTTACTACAGCTATGATCTTTCCTTTGCGTGCTTTTACTTCCTGCACATTCGATACTATTTTCTCGTATGCACTTTCGTTGGTGGCCAGAAATACTACGGGCATTGCTTCATCTATCAGGGCGATAGGGCCATGCTTCATTTCAGCGGCAGGATATCCTTCCGCATGTATATAAGATATTTCTTTCAGTTTCAAAGCTCCTTCAAGAGCTACCGGGAAGTTAACACCACGGCCCAGGTAAAGGAAGTTGCTGGCATCTTTATAGATTTCAGCTATTTCTTTTATTTGGCTATCCAGCTCAAGAACTTCTTTTATTTTATTAGGTATATTCTCTAATTCATACAATATTTCCCTAAGCTTGGATGTAGCAATTGTTCCTTTTGACTGGGCAATTTGCAAAGCCAAAAGTGTAAGTATGGTCACCTGCGTTGAAAAAGCCTTAGTTGAAGCAACGCCTATTTCAGGGCCGGCGTGTGTATAAGCGCCGGCATGCGATATGCGTGCAATTGAAGATCCTATCACATTGCATATACCAAAAATTAAAGCTTGCCTGTCCTTAGCTAATTCTATTGCTGCCAGTGTATCTGCGGTTTCGCCCGATTGCGATATAGCCAGTACAACATCGCTCGCGTTGATGATAGGATTGCGGTAACGGAATTCAGAAGCATATTCAACTTCTACCGGTACACGCGCCAGGTCTTCGATCAAATACTCGCCAATAAGTCCCGAATGCCAGGATGTGCCACAAGCAGTTACAATAAACCTTTTTGCATTATCTATTCGTGTTTCGTACTCTATCAATCCCCCAAGCTTTATCCAGCCTTGTTGTGCATTCATTCTTCCACGCAGCGCATCCTGAAGTGCCTTAGGCTGCTCGTGTATTTCTTTTAGCATGAAATGCTCAAAACCGCCTTTTTCAATAGCCTCAAGACTCATTTCCAGCTTTTGAACCGCATGCGATTTTTCTACATTGGCAAGTGTTTTCACAACATACTTGCCATTTCTGTTTACACAGGCATATTCCTGATCGTCAAGGTATATTACGTTAGGTGTATATTCAATAATTGGTGAGGCATCAGAAGCTATGTAAAATTCACCTTCACCAATGCCAATTACCAACGGGCTGCCCTTACGTGCTGCAATGAGCACATCGGGGTTGCTTTTATCAATAACAACTATTGCGTATGCGCCAATAACCTCGTTAAGTGCCACACGTACGGCATCTTCAAGCGAAAGTTTATCTTGTTTTTTTACTTCTTCAATCAGATTTACCAATACTTCAGTATCAGTGTCTGAATGAAACACATAACCACGTTTTTGTAGTTCTTGCTTTAACGGGCCGTAGTTTTCTATTATGCCATTGTGAATGATGGCTATTTCTTTCGATTGTGATAAGTGAGGGTGCGCGTTTCTGTCATTAGGTTCGCCGTGTGTTGCCCAGCGCGTATGGCCAATGCCGATATTTGCTGTGGTTGGTTGATCATTGGTGATTTTTTCCAGTTCACTAACCTTGCCTGCTTTTTTGTAAATATGAAGGTCGCCGTTTAGCAAAGCGACGCCTGCGCTATCATACCCACGGTATTCAAGGCGTTTCAGCCCTTTTATTAAAATAGGAAAGGCATCTTTATTGCCAATATAACCAACTATACCGCACATGTTATTATAGTTATTGGAGTTTAGAATAGCTAATGTTCAGAGATACTTTATATAAGCTATGCTTTCCGCCTGCAATGAGGCGGTAAGCTGCTGGGTATGCCTGGGTACCATTAATACGCAAATGTAACGTATCTGTTTTGTTTACAATAGCCTTTTGTACCTCGCGTGGTATATTTAATATATAGCGCGAAATAGTGATTCCATTACCAAGAGTTATCGTCTTTAACTTGCCATCAAGGAAAAGAGACGGTTCTACTTCGGTAATAGGTTGACGGTCTAGCAGGGTATAGCTGGCACCAAATGCATCTATGCCAACAGGAAATATAGCAGCCGGTGGAAAAAGCTTTTCAGTAGAGCCCATATCACTAGTAAGGCTTACTATGGTTATAATCAGTTCGGCTTTATTTACCGGCCCTACAGGCAGGTTTTTCAAGTAGGGGAATTTCAGGTCTATCGCTGCGCCGGGCTCATTTTGTAAGAATACAACTGAATCGCTTGCGGCAGTACTCTTCAGGTAATTATCTATAGGATAGCCTGAATAATTGCGTGTTATATAATTGTAATGGGCACAATCTGTATTAGTAAAATTAAAATAACTCACTTTTTCGTTAGTGCTATCCTTCTCATGATAGAAGAACTGTACAGAGGCACGCAGGTATTCACCTTCATCGTTTAGCACAAAATAATTCAGAATATTACCTGTTTGTGTAGAATCTGCGGCAACATACAATCCTTTTATAGTGCTTAAGAAGGAAGCAATATCTGCGCTGTTCGCAGCAGCGGCTACTAATTCATCTTTAAACGCATCTTTTAACTTTATGCGCATATGTGGTGCCTGATTGGCGCCAAGAATATTTACAGAATCTTTCAGCTTTTTAGGGTCTATCACTGTAGCTTCACTAACAGGATTAGCATAGTCAAAGGATTTAGTTGTTTTGCTATAGTAAACATCATCCTTTTTCAAATCTTCAGTTACCCTGTAAACACGATATGTCTGTGTCAGCGGATTGGTAGTATCACCCCACTGAAACCTTGCATAGGGTAGAATAACGAAAGCAGAATCGATTGTGTGCTCGTTAGCTGAAAATGAATAGTTTGTTTTTTCGGGTAATACCTGGAAGTATATACCTGAATTTGTACGGCCAAAGAATGGATCGTCAACAACGCCAGTTCCATGTATAATGCGCAGTGTAGCACTACCTATAGTGGTAAGGCTTGTAACAAGACTATCATCAATTATGGTTTTGGAAAGTATAGTAATAGTATCGGGTACTACCTCTACACCCAATTGGCCCAGATTGTCTTTTATAATGGTATCTTCCTTACAGCCTGTAATAGAAAATATGCTAACTGATAGTATTACAGCTGCGCAGAAGCTAACGAGTTGTTTCAATTGTCGGGTATTTTCAGCGAAAGTGATAAAAGATATTCTAAGACTCTGTTAAGCTTTTATATAGGTCAAGCAATGGAGTTATATCTTCTTTCCAGCCTTCATCATATTTTACAACTTTTTTATACCTGCTTGGCTTTATTTCATCCACTATTTTCTTATCAAGGTCAGCTGCGCCTTGTATTACTACATCGGCATATTTTGCTGCGCCTAGCGTAAGGGCAGTATTTGTTCCTTCTTTATACAGGTCAAGATCTTTTTCCTTTATTTCATTGCTGATTAAAGCTTTTTTCACAAACCCTGGGTTCATTTTTTCAGTAAATTCATCGGGTTGTGCAGTATAGATAACCTTTGAGTAATTAAAAACCGGTTCTTTTTTATAGGCAGTTTTCAGGTACATAGGTATCAGAGAGGTCAGCCAGCCATGGCAATGAATCACATCTGGCGGCCATCCAAATTTTTTCACCGTTTCCAGCGCACTTTTACAGAAAAATATCATGCGTTCGGGGTTGTCTTCATAAAACTTACCCTGCTCGTCGCGAAAAACAGTTTTACGTTTAAAGTAGTCATCATTATCCATGAAGTACACCTGTAAGCGAGCGTTTGGTAGAGAGGCTACCTTTATTATCAAGGGATAGTCGTCTTTATCGATAATAACATTGATACCGGAAAGACGTACAACTTCGTGCAGGCGGTGACGACGTTCATTAATAACACCAAAGCGAGGCATAATAACACGAACTTCCAGCCCTGCATCAAAAGTTTTAACTGCCAGTTTATTCAGTATCTGGGCGAAATCGGTAAATTCGATATAAGGAGAAAGCTCGTTGGCTACTATCAGTACACGTTTTTTGTCTGCAGACATGCGGTTGTTTTTGGATTAAAAACAGAAAAAAATAAAACTTTCTGAAAATTGTCTGCAAAATTACGAAAATATTAAATTCCAAACTTTTACTTTGCGTATCGCTTCTAAAATAGCCCAATGGTCATTTTTAAGAAAATTGCGGATCTGCAAGATTATTTAGTTGAGAAAACCGCGAATAATAAAGCTGTAACAGGCTTTGTGCCAACTATGGGGGCCTTACATAAAGGCCATATAACGTTGATAAATACAGCTAAAGCTGCGGGAAACCTTACAATAGCCAGTATATTTATAAATCCTACACAATTTAATGACCCTGAGGACTTTAAGAAATATCCGGTATCTATTGATAAAGATGTAATGCTGCTTACAGAAGCCGGGTGCGACGTACTTTTTTTGCCTTCTGTGGAAGAAATGTACCCGGGAGGCCCGGACAAATTAGCCACATTCGACTTTGGATATCTTGATACTATTCTTGAAGGGCGTCATCGGCCGGGACATTTTAAAGGGGTAGGGCAGATAGTAGCCAGTTTGCTGAATATAATTAAGCCGAATGTACTTTACCTGGGGCAAAAAGATTACCAGCAATGCATGGTAATAAAAAAGTTAATGGAGCAAGATGGTGTTCACAAGGCTGAATTGGAGATCTGCCCCACGGTACGCGAAGCTGACGGGCTAGCCATGAGCTCACGCAACCGCAGGCTAACGGAGCCGCAACGCGCACTGGCTGGCCTGTTATATCAATGCCTGGTATCCATACAAGCTAAACAGACCGACGGTAACTTCGCAATAGTGAAAAAAGAATGTACAGATTTGCTAAAGGCTAAAGGGTTTGAACCTGATTATATTACGCTAGCCGATGCTGATACACTTGAAGAGATGGAGAACTATGATGCCCAACGTAAAACAATCGCATTAATCGCAGCCAAAATAGGTGACATAAGGCTTATAGACAATTTGATATTGGCATCTTAGAAATTGTAATGGTAACCAATACCATTGACTGTAAAGCATACTCCCTGCAATAGTTTGTACCAGTTTTTGTCTTGTTTTTGATGCATACTGAACATAGTAGCATCAAATATAAAAAGTGCGATCCCTTGTACTGCAATTGACTTGCCATAGCCATGCCAACGTTCGGGGTTATTAAATTCATCAGCGTAAGCATTAAGTGTAATTCCTGTACCAATGTACAGCACATCGAGGCCGGCATTCAGTAAATAAAGCCTTTTGGTGGCTTCATATCTGTGGATCATCTTGTCGCAGTCAATTGTTTTACTCATGTCCTTTTTTGCACCTGCATAGCTAAGGCCTGCGATGCTTAGGTTTACAGCACCCCATATAGCATTCATAGTATGAAATGACTTCGCTTCCTGTCCATCCGCTACAATAAGCCCGGTAACACCTGCAACTACATTAGCAGCACCCCAAGTGCCCAACACCATCATACCATCGTGATCGGTCTTAATGCGTTTGGAGTTTAAGCCCTCAAACGATGTTTGGATACGCTGGGCACTGCCTTCAATTGTAATGAAAGATAATAAGACAAGTAAAAGATGTTTCATAGCCTTGGTGTTGCTTATATAAACGTTGATACTGCTTTAATGGTTTTACCTGCGCCTTTTACCATGTATCACTTCTTCTTCAGTTGCATCTTTGTAGTCCGGCGCATCGCGTGGATCATGGTGTTTTTTCAGATAAACTGTTTTGCTGGTCTTTAGTGCAGGGTTGCTTTTAACAATAGCTGTAAAGGTTACACTTTCAAAATTTCGTTTGGCAGGTAATACCCATTCCATGCCTTTTATGCTACCCTGATTTGCAGTGAGAGTTACTATACTGCTATCTAATGGAAGTATGCGCCCACTACTGAATTCACCTTCTACGTTTACATAATAGTTGAGTACAGGCTTAATACTATCTGTATATAAATTGTACCTGATACTTTTCAAAACAGGCAATTGTAATTGCAATGGTATTGCTTGTCCCTGTATGGTTAGGGTGAAATTGACAAAGCCTTTATTCTGTTGCAGTTTATCGCGGTTTATTGTAAAGGTGCCATTCCTGTATTCCCCTTCGTTGGTTGTTAATCTATACTTACCTGAAGATAGGGTAGTATAGCCATTGCCTTTTTGCTGCTGTACAAAAACATCCACCTTGTCATATAGTTCTGGCAATGAATTATCGCCGTATGCTAACCTGTATTGCTGGCTGTAGGAAGACAAGCAGCACAGCAAACAAACTATATACAAAATGGAATGCTTCATGTTCTTTATCAAACAAAAAGCATTCCATTACTTATTTTAGATAGCGGCAACTATATAACGCTACTGATTTTTAACATATTTGTTGGCAGGTGTTCCTGCACAGGTGTACTGCCGGTATTCACTACTATATCGCCTGTCATAAGCAGCTCCTTTTCTTTCAGGAAGCTTATCTGGTCGGCAATAATATCGTCCATACTTTCTTCTTTATCGTAATAGAAAGCCTGCACCCCCCAGCTAAGGCTTAGCTGGTTTACCAAGGTTTGTGTTTTGGTAAATATGAATAATGGCGAGCGTGGACGGAAGCTGGATAGCATAAAACCTGTATAGCCGGATTGCGTCATACCAATAAGCGCATTTGCTTTTATGTCTTTAGATATTTCACACGCATTATAGCAAAGTGCATCGCTCAGAAAAGAAGGGGAATGTGGCTGTGGTACTAGGTTCCGGTTATAAACCATCTCTTCTTTCTCAACTTCTTCTATGATGCTTACCATCGTTTTTATCACAAGCTCAGGGTATTGGCCCATGGCTGTTTCGCCGCTCAGCATTACAGCATCGGCACCTTCCAGTACAGCATTTGCTACATCCGTTATTTCACTACGGTTGGGGCGGGTACGGTCTATCATACTTTCCATCATCTGCGTGGCAATGATAACAGGTTTTGCCCTGTGTATGCATTTGCGGATAATATTCTTTTGTATCATGGGTATTTGCTGCAGCGGCAATTCTACACCCAGGTCGCCGCGGGCTACCATTACAGCATCCGATGCTAGT
>CBFGNI010000048.1:0-14983 GCA_965650105.1 uncultured bacterium
GAGGGCTGGGTTTGGGTTTGGGTATGATCATTTCTTCGTTAACAAGCAAATACCGCGATCTTATTTTTCTATTGACCTTTGGTGTACAACTACTGATGTATGCAACGCCCGTTATTTATCCTTTGTCAAGCATAGGGGAAAAATACCAATGGTTAATAATGGCTAACCCAATGACAGCTATTATTGAAACATTTAAATACGGTTTTTTAGGCAAAGGTTATTTTAGTGTGCCTTTATTAATGTACAGCTTTATCTTCACCCTGGTAGCAATAATTTTAGGGGTATTGATTTTTAATAAGGTTGAAAGGGATTTTATTGATACGGTTTAAGCTTAAAATATGTCGGTAATTATTAAGGTTGAAAATATTGGTAAGCTTTATAAACTGGGTGAAGTAGGAACCGGTGCATTGGCGCATGATATAAGTCGCTGGTGGGCCAGGGTGCGAGGGAAAGAAGACCCATTTGCGAAAATTGCACAGACCAACGATCGTACTAAGAAGAGTAATAATGATTATGTGTGGGCGCTTAAAAATGTAAGTTTCGACGTACAGGCAGGAGAGATATTAGGTATAATAGGGCGTAATGGTGCTGGCAAGTCAACCCTGTTAAAAATACTTTCCAAGGTAACGAAACAGACTGAAGGTAGTATAAAATTAAAAGGTAAGATAGCCTCTCTATTAGAGGTAGGTACCGGTTTCCATCCTGAACTTACAGGAAGAGAAAATGTTTTTTTGAATGGTGCCATATTGGGTATGACTAAAGCCGAGATTAAATCACGATTTGATGAAATTGTGAATTTTGCCGGTGTTGAACGATACATTGATACACCTGTGAAACGTTACAGTAGTGGTATGTATGTGCGCCTGGCCTTTGCTGTGGCTGCACATCTTGAACCGGAAATATTGATAATAGATGAAGTACTTGCGGTAGGTGATCTGGAATTCCAGAAGAAATGCCTGAACAAAATGAAAGATGTTAGTGAAAATCATGGTCGTACAGTTTTATTTGTAAGCCATGATCTTAATGCTATCAAATCTTTGACCACAAGATGTATATTAATGAATCAGGGTACTGTAGGATATATTGGAACTCCTGATGATGCGGTAAGAAGATACCTGGACAGATACGATGATACAGAGGCTGAATTTAAAAATGTTGATAAAAAGAAACCTAATATAAGTTCTGTTTCGCTCACTACTTCAAAGGAAGGTGGTATACAATATTTTGGATACGAGATGATCCTTACAGCCCGCGTGAACATACCCGAGCCAATGGATGCTTTAGAAATGTCTTACGAGTTGGTTAAGACAGACACTAACGAACCAATAGCGTATAACTTCTTTTCTACCAGCGGCACTATGGGCGACCTGAAAGGAAGGTCAGGTTCTTTCGATGTGAATATCAAAATACCTTCCCTAAGGTTGTATCGTGGTGAATATTATGTAAAGTTTAATCTTTCAGACCCACGTGGTAAAGTAGTGTTTCAAAGAATTGAAAAGTCACTGCCGTTCGAGGTGTTTATGTATGATATATATAATGAATGGGGGTTTGCAGACGGTATTTGCAAATACATTGAAGAAAGTACATTAGAAATAAGCAAACAATAATGACTGGAAATAAAGATAAAGTTATGGACATCGTCATTGGTATAGATAAAGGGTTTATACAGCACGGTATGGTAATGCTGGCATCTTTATTTATGAATAATAAAGACATCCATATAAATCTTTATGTACTGCATACCAGTTTTTTTCCTGACCTGAAGCATATACAAGATCTGGAGAAAAAGTATGATGCCAATATTTACATGGTAACTGTAAAAGCTGCAGACTTGGGAAATGTAAAAGTAGATGGGCATATAAGTATCGCAACTTACTATAGGCTATTGATAGGAGAATTATTACCACAAACTTGCGAGAAAGTAATGTATCTGGATTGTGATATGGTAATAGTGGGATCATTATTGCCATTTTGGGAAACGGAAGTAAGTGGGGATTATATTGTAGCTGCCATACCAGAACTGGAAAGTGAAACAAAGCACTTGATTGGTATAAAACCAGATGAAGAATATTTTAATGCAGGGGTATTACTGATTGATCTTAAGAAATGGAGAAATGTGGATATGGGTAGGCAATTAACTCAATATCTTGATGGTAACAGAGATAAAATTAAGTACTGGGACCAGGATGTGCTAAATGCAGTATTGATAAATAAATGGAAGATTTTGGGTAAAGAGTGGAACTACATTACACGCTATATATATCCTGAAAAAATTGATCCTGTTATTATACATTATGCAGGGCAAAACAAACCATGGACCATAGGATTTGAAGATCCTTTCGGGCATTACTACTTCAAATACCTGAAGGCTACCCCATATTACGGGAAATATGTAATGGGTAAATTGGAGCGTAAGGTGGGTAGCTTTATAAATAAATTGACCGGCAAATGAGCTTTGTAAATGATCTTGTCCATAGGGTTTATTACAAACTTGGCTACAGCTACAGGTATAATAAGTTTCGCAAAATATATAGGCCAGAGATAAAGGATATATATGCAGGCAAAAAACTGTTAACAGGCAGCGAGGGGAATGATTTGATTGGAGAGAAGCTTCAAACCAGCGAACCCTTTTTTGCAGCAAGACTCGGTTCGGTTGAGTTAGGAATCATTTATAACTATTTCCTGTATAAAGGTAAGCACGTTGATTGGGATGAAGGATGTGTTTTGAACATGAAGCGGAATGCAGGATTTTTTCCCACTGATAATAAGCATTTAATACGCTATTGTGAAGAAATGCTGGCACATATAGCGAAGGTAGATTTAATGGGAGTGTGGCATAATGAAGGGGAAGAAGAAATATGTGAGCATTACTGTAGCAAGGATGCGCAATTCTGTGAACTTGTAGGCATAGAACCATTTTATTATCCTGGAAACCCCTGGAGCAAACAGTTGGCCGGCAAAAAGGTTTTGGTCATACATCCTTTTGAAGAGTCAATTAAACATCAATATATAAATAACCGTGAGCGACTTTTTCAGGACAATGCTAATATGCTGCCATTGTTTGAACTAAAAACAATTAAAGCAGTACAGTCTATAGGTGGTGACGGGCATGGTTTTAAATCATGGTTTGATGCATATCAAAGTATGTGTCAACAAATGGAAGAAACTGATTTTGATATTGCAATAATTGGTGCAGGGGCGTACGGGTTACCATTAGGCAGTTATGCAAAGCAATTAGGTAAACAGGCAATACATATGGGTGGAGCATCGCAACTATTGTTTGGCATATTAGGGCAGCGTTGGTTGAATAGAAATGATATAAATATCTATTTTAATGAATTTTGGAAACGTCCATACCCGCAGGAAACACCTGCAACTGCGCAGGATGTAGAAAATGCATGCTACTGGTAAAATGAAAGGGATATCAGTCATTATATGTTGTTATAACAGTGAAAAGCTGATAGACATGTCATTGGCCTATCTCGCAAAACAGCAAACTGAAACCTTACCGGCATGGGAGATAGTTCTGGTGAATAATAACAGTAAGGATAATACAACTTCAGTTGCTGAAAATTATTGGAAAAGTACAAAACTCGATACACCACTTAGAATAATACAGGAAAATAAGCAAGGCCTCATACACGCAAGGAAGACAGGCATTATGAGCGTGCAATATGATTTGATCGTGTTTTGCGATGATGATAATTTTCTTGCACCAAACTATCTTGAAAAGGCCTGGCAAATAATGAATGCACATCCGGAAGTAGGTATTTTGGGTGGTGAATCAAAAGGTTATTTTACATCTCCGGAACCTGAATGGTTGCCGCAGATGTATTCGGCATATGCATTAGGTAAGCAATATGCTACAACTGGCGATGTAACTGCTACAAAAGGGCAGGTATGGGGTGCAGGCATGGTGTCGCAAACAAAGCTTTTGCAGCAAATATTCAACGAAGAATTTATTACTACAGGCAGGAGCGGTAAAAATCTTGCATCGGGCGATGATACGGAAATATGTTATAAGGCTATTTTAAAAGGGTATCATATTTATTACGATGAGTCTTTGAAATTGCAGCATTATATAACTCCTTCGAGGCTTACCTGGGAATATGCTATAAGATTATCGAAAGGACACATTCATACATTGATAAACATGATCAGTTTAAGGCGCGAAGCCGTAGAGAAGATCAATGAGAGCAATAGAGCTTCTTTCAAAGACCTTTTATATGCTATACGCTACACGTTTAAGCCTCAGTATCTTTTTAAGATGAGAAGTATAAAAAATCTGAAAGATCACGAAGGGGATTTTAAATATTGGAAAGCTTATTTCGACCTTTACTATATTTATATATTATTGAGAAAGAAAATACTGAAACTGAATTGATGCTACCTAAGATTTCCATAATAACACCATCGTACAACCAGGGTCATTTCATTGAAGAAACGATTACTTCAGTTTTAGATCAGGGTTATCCTAACCTTGAATACATTATCATGGATGGTGGCAGTAAGGATAATACTGTTGAGGTAATAAAGAAGTATGACAAGCACATTACTTATTGGGTAAGCGAACGCGATAAAGGACAGAGTGATGCCATTAATAAAGGCTTTAAAATGGCTACGGGTGAGGTGATCAATTGGTTGAATAGTGATGATTATTACGAAAAAGGTACTTTGAATAAAGTTGGTCAGGCATTTACTGACCCTAATGTAAATGTGTACATGGGTGTGAGCAGAGTATTTGGTAATAAAGGTGAATACAAAACAAAAGGTACAGACGTATACTTTGGAAACCTTGAAAAAACAATTGGCTGGGCTAGGATAGACCAACCTGAAACATTTTTCAGGAAGAGCTGTTTAGATACTGTTGGCTATGCCGATGAACAATTCCATTATGTAATGGATAAAGAGCTTTGGATACGCTATCTTATAAAATATGGTCTCAATAATATTAAGAAAACTAACGAACTACTTACACACTTCCGTATACACGATGATTCAAAGACCAATTCATTTGGTTTAAAGTTCAATAAAGAATCGTTACAGTTATACCAGGCAATTGCAGAGGTAGGTGGCTCTAAGTTCTCAAATATACCTCTATGGCCTGCCGAGAAATTGCAACTGGGTTTCAAGAATAAGTACACAATTCAAAAAGAGCAGGCGGATAAGATCCTTAATTATAATGTCTACTATATCTTCTTAGAAAGATATGCACAGGATAATTATAAAGATGCTAAAGAATTGATACCTTTTATAGATGAGCAGTTGTTGAAGAATGAGGACTTAGCGCATTATAAAGATGTAAAGCGTAGGATGAAAATGCCCGTCATATTGAAGAAACTGTATAACAAGATAAGGTCTTAATGAGAGCCTCTGTAGTTATACCATCATATAATGGGGGCGATAAATTCCCCGATGCACTGCAAGCACTGACAAAGCAAACAGTAAAAGATTTTGAAGTTATCCTTATTTTGGATGGCTCAAAAGACGATTCTGCAAGAATTGCCAATTCAAATCCCTGGATGCTTGAAAACCTGGTTGTGATAGATCAGGAAAACAAAGGACGTTCAGGTGCAAGAAATGCCGGTGTTGCGAAAACAAATTCTGATATACTTATATTCATTGATGATGATGTGGTTGCTTATCCTGATTTTATCGAGAAGCACATTGCCGCACAAAAAGAGCAGGATATTGTTGTCGGTATATTAGAGCCCGATGATAAGCTGGCTAAGGATAAAGACTTTGTAAAGTTCTGTTCTTACATGAATGATAAATGGAATGATGGGTCGTTCCACAATGAAAAAGCAAAGCAAGAGATAACCTATATAACAGCGGCCAATTTTTCTATAAAAAAATCATTATTTGATAGTGTAGGTGGCTTTGATGAACGCCTGCGTGATGCGGAAGATTTTGATATGGCACTTAAGCTAAAAGCCCAAGGCTATAAGATAAGTTTAGATCCTCATATCGTTGCACGGCATATGATATTCGGTTCTTTTACGCAATACATGAACCGTATGAAAGAATATGGTAAAGCGCGTGAAAGATTAGTAGAAGTAAACCCACTGGCAGGGGAATTCTTTAAAAAGAACGAGCATACATTTTCATTTTCTAAAAAAGCATTTTTCTATATGTTTTCTTTCAACTTCTGGCCCAAGCTGGCAGATAAGAAAATGCTGATGTTCATACCTCCGCACTTACGCTACAAGATGTACGATTATATGCTGACAGCGAATACTATATTCCGCTAAGCATTCTTTTTACCAAAGAATATTTCTTTCGCTCCTTCGTACACCAATGGCTCTTTACGGCTATTATATGCACGTGGATATTTTACTATATCTCTAAACAAGTAGGGAAATATCTTAGTGTAGCACTTTCTGTATTGTTTATTTATTGCTTTGTTAGCACCTCTTGCAAGTGGCGATGTAATAGCGTAGTAAAACACATTGAGGTAGGTGAGTAGTATGTACGATATATAGCTACCAATACCGCGCTTATACCATACTAATGATAATGATAGTTTCGATTGTACAAACATCTGCTCTCTTGGTGCGCTCTTGCCACCCAGGTGTATAGTTTCTGCGTATGGATAATAATATATCTTGAAATGCTTGTTGATACGTTCCCTGCACCATTCAGTTTCTTCGCAGTAAAGAAAAAAATCAGGATCAAAGCCTTTTACTTTTTCTACAACCTTTTTGTGTAGCAACATAAAAGCTCCAGAAATATCGCCCACTGCCATTGGCCTGTCCGGTTCTTTATATTTATTTGCAACGCCAAGAAGCTTAAATAAAACAGGGTTATTGCTAATGAAATAATTCCAAACAGTATTCTTTACAAAAGGGTAGAATGAATGCTGGTGACTGCCATCTTCATTTAGTAAACGGCATCCTACCATACCTACATTCTCTTCTTGTTTTTCTTCAATGAAAGCAAGGCATTTTTGCAAGCAATCGTCTTTTACTATGGTATCTGAATTAAGGAGTAAAATGTATTCACCCTTGGCATGTTCCATGCCCAAATTGTTTGCCCGCCCAAAGCCTATATTTTCTTGTGAAAGGAGATAAATAATATCCGGGAAATGTTGAAACAAACCGTGTCTGTAGTCTTCTTTAGGGGCATTGTCCACCACAATTACTTCATACTGTATATTTCCTGCAGTCCTTTTTATACTGTTTATGCAATCTATAGTGAGCTGGTAGGTATTGAAATTGATGATGACAATAGATAATTGCATGCCTTATGCCGGATTTGTCTTAAAGATAGTCGTACACGGCAAATCATGCAAAAATTTACTTCTCTGCTGTTTTTATATTAATATTGTTCATCATGCCTGTCAATCAAAACATAAGGAATATTGCTATCTCTACACCAAATATGGGCAAAGAAGAATGGGAAGCGTTAAAGGAACCTATATATAGCGGATGGATAACACAAGGGCCCAAGGTTAAAGAATTTGAAGGCCTGTTTGCACAGCTACATGGTGTAAAGCATGCTTTAGCAGTTTCTAATTGTACTACTGCCTTGCATTTGGCTTTAGTAGCGCTTGGTGTTAGTGAAGGCGACGAAGTGATAGTGCCTGCATTTACCTGGGTAGCAACCGCCAATGTAATAGAGTATTGCAGAGCAAAGCCTGTATTTATAGATATTGACCCCAAAACATTTAATATCGATATCGATCAACTGAAGCAAAAACTAACATCCAAAACCAAAGCTATAATTCCCGTACATCTTTTTGGTTTGTGTGCTAATATAACTGCTGTCAAAGATCTTGCCCCAAATGTAAAGATCATTGAAGATGCAGCTTGCGCATCGGGCGCAGGTATTAATGGAAGTTTTGCGGGCAGCATGGGCGATATAGGTTGTTTCTCATTTCATCCGCGCAAATCGGTTACCACAGGCGAAGGTGGTATGCTGACCACTAATGATGATGATCTGGCAGAACTTATGAACAAGCTGCGTAATCATGGAGCATCTATATCAGAAGAGCAAAGACATCATGGGCCACAGCCATATATTTTACCTGCATTCGATGTGGTAGGATACAACTATCGTATGACTGACCTGCAAGGTGCTGTTGGTGTTGTGCAATTGAAAAAGCTTGAATCATTCATAGATGAAAGAAAAGAATGGGCTGAATATTATAATGATCAATTAAAAGATATTGAATGGTTACAATTACCGGTATACAGTGCAGAATATAAGCATGGCTGGCAGTCTTATGTGCTCATGATAGATGAAGCCAAAGCCCCCATGAAACGCAATGAGTTGATGCAATACCTGCACAAGAATGGTGTAAGTACAAGACCAGGCACACACGCAGTGCATATGTTGGGTTTCTATGCAAATAAGTATGGTATTAGTCCAACTGATTTTCCTAATGCGTATGCTGCTAACGAATATTCTATGTCGATACCCTTGCATAATAAGATGACGGCAGAAGATTATGAGTATATTGTAGGGTTGATCAAAGGTTTATAGCATGTGCGGCATTGCCGGGATATTTAATTTAAATGGTGCGCAGGTTTCACTGAATGCCATTCAGAAAATGGGCGATGTACTGGCACATCGCGGCCCTGATGGTGAAGGGTATTTTGTTGAGAACAATATTGGTTTTGCACACAGAAGACTGGCAATAATAGATACTTCTGATCTTGGCAGCCAACCTATGACATCCCTTAATGATGAATGGGTTGTTGTATTCAATGGCTGCATTTACAATTTTCATTCACTTAGAAAGAAGCTGCAAAGTATTGGTCATTCATTTACTTCGCAAACAGATACAGAAGTTATAGTTGAAGGTTTAGCGGCATATGGACCATCTTTCTTTACGCAGCTAAATGGCATGTTTGCCGTTGCTGCCTGGAATAAGAAAGAGCAGGCTCTATATCTCAGCCGCGATCGTTTTGGGGTAAAGCCTTTATATTATTGGTTTAGTGGTAAGGCAATTGTCTTTGCATCTGAAATAAAAAGCATTCTAACACATCCCGACTATAAAATAGGGGTCGATCATGATGCACTTAACCAATACTTCACTTTCCAGAACGTATTTACCTATAATACATTGTTCCAGGGCATACACATGTTGCCCCCTGCTAATACCATTAAATTAACTAGCGAGACAAGCAATATCCACCATCACTGCTGGTGGGATTATGATTTTACTAATACCGATGAAACACTAAGTTTCGATGATTCTGTCGACCTGACCAGGTCAGCTTTTGAAACTGCTGTATCAAGGCAACTGGTGGCCGATGTACCGGTAGGTAGCTATTTGTCCGGTGGGCTTGATTCCGGTTCTATTACAGCTATTGCGTCAAAGCAAATAAATAGGATAAATACATTTACTGCAGGGTTTGATATGTCGCGCGTTACAGGTGTAGAAGCCAACTATGACGAGCGAAGGGATGCGGAGATAATGTCGAACTACCTGAATACTCAGCACTACGAGCAGGTAATAAATGCCGGCGATCTTAAATGGTCTCTACCACGTCTTGTATGGCATTTGGAAGATCTGAGGGTGGGTATGAGTTATCCCAACTATTACATAAGTGGTTTGGCATCTAAGTTTGTAAAGGTATGCCTGGCAGGTACAGGGGGTGATGAATTATATGGTGGGTATCCGTGGCGGTATTATCGTGTCTTTAGATCGCTGAATCAGGCAGAGTTCTTTAGTGATTATTATAATTTCTGGCAAAGGCTGGTGAATGATGATGATAAAAAATTGCTTTTCAATGCGAAAACGCTAAAGAATATAGATATAGAAGCCCCGCGCAAGGTTTTTAAAAGTGTCTTCACTTTCAATGATAATTTAAAGTATGATAGCCCTGAGCAGCATATAGCCAATAGTCTTTATTTCGAGATCAAGACATTTTTGCCAGGGTTGCTTTTGGTTGGCGATAAGCTCTCTATGGCGCATGGCCTGGAAGAGCGCTTTCCATTCCTTGATAATGACCTGGTTTATATAGCTCAAAAGATACCTGTGAGGCATAAACTGGCCAATCTGCAGCAAATGATGCGTATTGATGAAAATGAGTTTGGCAACAAATTCAACAAATACCGCGAATTTGATAATGGGAAGAATGTGTTGCGGAATGCCATGAAAACCTTCCTCCCTGAAGCAGTTATTACACGCAAAAAACAAGGTTTTTCAGCGCCTGATGAAAGTTGGTACCGTGGCGAAAATGCAAAATATATAAGAGAACTGTTACTGCATAAGAATACTGCAAGTGCCGAATTCATTAATCCTGAATATATGGAGCGCATTATCAGGGAGCATACTGAGCAGCATATTAACCACCGTTTGCTGATATGGTCTTTCCTGTGCTTTGAATGGTGGTGTAAGATATTCCTGCATAACGAAAAGATATAAGCTTCGCCTCTTTTATCTTAAGTAAACACTTGAAAGTGGCATAAAATTGAGCGATATTTGCACTGCTCAAATTGACGTGTCATTGGGCGTATATTCCTATGCTGATCGATATTATAGCCGGTGCGCGCCCCAATTTCATTAAAATAGCATCTATTGTGAATGCTATTGAAGCAGCACAGCAGAAAGGTAGTAATATTGAATATAGGTTAGTTCATACCGGGCAGCATTATGGTGCTAATATGAGCGATAATTTTTTCAAACACCTTCAAATACCACAGCCTCATATAAATCTAGAAGTTGGTTCAGCATCTCCTGCTACGCAAGCAGCTATGATGATGACTGGCTACGAGAAAGCGCTGGCTGAAAAGAAGCCTGACCTAACACTAGTTGTTGGTGATGTTACCTCTACAATGGCCTGCACTATTACTGCGAAGAAAATGGGCGTGAAGGTTGCTCACCTGGAGGCAGGATTGCGCTCATTCGACATGAGCATGCCCGAAGAAATAAACAGGATGGTGACCGATTCAATAAGTGACTATTTTTTCACTACATCTGTCACTGCAGGTCAAAACCTGAAAAACGTTGGAGTGGAAGAGGAACGGATATTCTTTGTGGGCAATACCATGATAGATACGCTACTTAGGTTTGAGTCTCAATTTAGCAGGCCGGAGTTATGGGATGAGCTTGGCCTTAATGAAAAAAAATATATAGTGCTCACGCTGCACAGGCCGGGAAATGTTGATGATATTGTTAAGCTGAAAGAATTAATAGAGCATATTGATGCTAAAGTATACGATACGCCGGTCATTTTTCCACTGCATCCGCGTACTGCCGCCGTGTTGGAAAGCTCAGGTTTAACTACCCGAAATCTTAATATTGTAGGGCCGCTAGGATATTTAGAATTCAACCACCTGGTGAAGAATGCTATGGCCGTAATAACTGATTCGGGGGGAGTATCTGAAGAAACTACAGTTTTGAATATTCCATGCCTTACGGTACGTTCAAATACTGAAAGGCCTGAAACGGTTGAGATAGGGACAAATGAGCTTGTAGGTGGAAGCTTAGAGGTATTATCTGCTGCTTTAAGGTTACTTTTCAGCGGCAACTGGAAAGAAGGCAAAATACCTGAGCTGTGGGATGGTATGGCTGGCCAAAGAACCATAGCTATACTCGAGCGTTTGCTTCATCATCAAAACAAAAAATATGAAACACTTGTACCGTGATGGACTAAAGCGGTTAATAGATTTTTGCGTGGCATTTTGTGCCCTGCTGGTTGCATTACCATTCATTATCATTATCACAATAATTCTTGCCATCGCCAATAATGGTGCTTCATTCTTCTTCCAATCAAGGCCGGGTAGGAATGAACGAATATTTAAGGTGATAAAGTTCAAAACTATGAACGATCGTAAAGATAAAAATGGCGTGTTATTGCCTGATAATGAACGACTAACGGCAATAGGCAAGTTTGTTAGGAAAACATCTTTAGATGAGTTACCTCAATTGATAAATGTTTTGAAGGGTGATATGAGCTTGATAGGCCCTCGTCCGCTACTGGTTTCTTACCTGCCATTGTACAGTGAAGAGCAGAAAAGAAGACACTTGGTAAGGCCTGGCATAACAGGTTGGGCGCAGGTAAATGGGCGCAATGCTATAGGCTGGCAAGAGAAATTTAAGTATGATGTATGGTATGTTGATAACCTAAGTTTCATGCTCGATTTAAGAATAATTTGGATAACTTTGCGCAAAGTTTTTAAAGGCAGTGATATAAATGCTTCAGACACAGTTACCATGGAGGCATTTAAAGGTAATTAAGCACCGCACTGTTCAATGAAATTGTCAGATTTTATGAACAAAACAATAATTTTTGGTGCAGGTGGTTTTGGTGCAGAAGTAGCCATGGCAATTCACGATATAAATGCTAAATCAGCTACGCAACAATTTGATCTGATAGGTTTTATAGATGATGATGCTTCACTGGGTGATAAGAGTTTTGCCGGAATAGATGTGATAGGGAATACTGAAACTTTACTACAATATAAGGAGTCTGTTAATGTGGTAATAGCGGTAAACAAACCTTCAACAAGAAAGAAAATAGCGGAAAAGTTAGTGCAAAACCATAATCTTAATTTTCCAAATATCATTCATCCAACTGCAATAGCATATTTAGATACTTGCAATCTGGGTAAAGGCAACATAATATTTCTGTTTAGTGTTGTATCTTACAATGTTACATTGGGCGATTTTAATATTATGAATAGTTATTCAGGCTTTGGGCACGATGCAGTTATTGGTAACTATAACACTTTCAACCCAAGAGTAGCTATTTCGGGTGGTGTGAAAATTGGTGAATTGAATGAGTTTGGAATGAACAGCAGTATTGTTCAGTATAAATCAGTAGGAAATAATAATGTAGTTGGTGCCAATTCATTATTGCTTAGGAATATAAGAAACGATAGTATGTATTTCGGTACACCAGCTCTTAAAATTGAAATTTAAAATATATAATAATTTTACGTCATGGATAATTTTTTAAAGCATTTCGCAGAACAATTGGACGAAACTGCTCCTGAAGAAGTAACACTCGATACCAATTTTAAAGATCTGGACGAGTGGAGCTCAATGACAGCTTTGTCTATCATTGCGATGGTTGATGAAGTGTATGGTAAGAAAATATCAGGCAATGAAATTAAAACTGCCGTAACCATACAAGATTTACAAAATATAGTACAAAGCAAATAAACTAATGAGCTTAACAAGTGTTTCAGGGGTTCACGTAGCCGGCATTGCATCGTGCGTACCTAAAAACAAAGCCGACAACTTAGAGTCAGCATTGTTGGGCACGCCTGAAGATGCTGAGAGGTTTGTGAAAGGTACTGGTATCAGGTTCCGGCACTATGTAGATGAAGGGGTTTGTACCTCAGACCTTTGCGAAAAAGCTGCAAACAAGCTTATTGATGGATTAGGATGGAAAAAAGAGGATATAGATATAGTGGTCATGGTAACTCAGACCCCTGATTATCTTACACCTAATACGGCCATCCTTATGCAGCAGCGTTTGGGTCTTTCGAATTCTTGTATAGCATTCGATATACCGTTGGGCTGTAGCGGATATGTGTACGGTTTATTTGCAATGTCCTCAATGCTATCTGCAACGGGAATAAAGAAGGGATTGCTGTTAGTTGGGGATACATTGTCGAGACAAGCATCTCCTAAAGATAAAAGTGCATATCCTTTGTTTGGCGATGCGGCTACTGCTACTGCTTTAGAATTTACCGGTAAAGCGGAAGATAACCTGAAGTTCCTTTTGGGCTCAGATGGTGCAGGTTATGAATCGATCATAGTTCCTGCAGGTGGCTACCGCGAACCAATTACAGCACAATCGTTACAATACAGCCAGATAGAAGAGGGTATCGAGCGTATGCGTACTAATACTGTAATGATAGGTACCGATGTATTTACATTTGGTATTAGTGTTGTGCCTGCCGAATTCAAAAAATTTGCAGAGCATTTCAACGTTACAACCAGCGATATTGATTATGCATTTTTTCATCAGGCCAATAAGTTCATGAATGAAAAAATAAGGAAGAAGATAGGCCTTAGCGAAGAACAAGTTCCATACTCCCTGCCTGAATATGGTAATACCAGTTCGGCAACTATACCACTTACCATATCTTACCGTTTTAAAGACGATAAAAAAGAAGGGCAATCAAAAAATTTTCTGCTTTGTGGTTTTGGGGTAGGCTTGTCATGGGGTATTTGCTACTTCAATTCAAAAGATATTTTACTCCCCGATATAATAGAATACTAAATGATCTCCTCAAATCATTATCATAATGAACTGCACCTTGCTACCGAGCTAGATAAGATATTTTATGATAATTGGTTGTTTGTTGCTACAAAAACAGAATTGGCAAATAATAATGACTTCGTAACGTTAGATATTGGCAAGCAAGCTATTGTTGTTCAAAATTTCAGAGGGAATGTAAAGGCATATAAAAATATATGCCTGCACCGGTTTAGTAAAATACAAACGCAGCGTAAGGGCAACCGCCCTTTTTTCTGTGCATACCATGGTTGGGCCTACACACCTGATGGCGCTGCAATAGTGCCCCCAAAATTCCAGGATGAAGCGATCCCTAAAGATTGCCTGAAACTGGATACTTACGAAGTAGCATCTTGCGGTGCTTTCTATTTCGTAAAACTGAATACAGAGAATAAGCAAACACTACAAGATTTCCTGGGTGAGTATTACAGCATACTTGAAGACTTCAGTAAAAATTTTGGTAAGGAAATATACAACGAAGTAATGCCTCATGAGGCTAACTGGAAACTACTTATTGAAAATGTATTGGAATGTTACCACTGTAAAACAGTGCATTCTGAAACATTTATACCTATGGGTATTGGTATGGCTTTGCCAATCAATATCAGGAGCTTTAGTAAACATAACGATTGCGAATACCCTAAAGTACAATCAGCAAAATTGGAGGCAAAAGCCAATAAGCTGGCTTTTCTTAATTATAAGAAATACAAACACGAATCTTATCATCATTTGTATATCTATCCTAACCTGTTTATCTCAAGTACAGAGGGCAACCTTTTGTA
>CBFGNI010000049.1:0-14905 GCA_965650105.1 uncultured bacterium
TACTTCCTCAATTTTAATATAGACGCAGGATATAAAGAATATTACCCGCCATATATGGTGAACGAAGCATCGGCTTATGGTACGGGCCAGTTGCCCGATAAGGAAGGACAGATGTATCACGCCACAGAAGATAACCTTTTCTTGATACCTACTGCTGAGGTTCCCGTTACTAATGTGTACCGGGATACTATAACTCCTGAAGCGCAACTGCCCGTTATGATGACTGCCTATACACCATGCTTCCGCCGCGAGGCCGGTTCTTATGGTAAAGACGTACGTGGCCTTAACCGGGTGCACCAGTTCGATAAAGTAGAGATAGTGCAACTGGTACATCCTGAAGGTAGTTACGAGGTGCAGGAGCAGATGGTAGAGCATGTAGAAAAACTATTGCAGTCACTTGGCTTGCAATACCGTGTACTTAACCTTTGCGGTGGCGATATGAGCTTTGCTTCGGCACGTACCTACGACCTGGAAGTATATAGCGCAGCACAGGAACGCTGGCTGGAAGTAAGTTCAGTATCTAATTTTGAGACGTTTCAGACCAACAGGTTAAAGGCACGCTATAAGGATAGTAAGGGTAAAACACAACTGTTACACTCTTTGAATGGTAGTTCACTGGCACTGCCACGTATAATGGCTTGTTTGCTGGAAAACAACCAAACCCCGGATGGTATTAATATACCTGAAGCCCTGCGCCCTTATTTTGGCACAGATATTATAAAGTAATACGGAATTGGTAATTTAAAGTTGTAAAAGCTACACGCTATGATACAAAGGAAACAAACCATTTGGCTATTGATAGCCGCGATATTGAATGCAGGGTTATTTTATTTCGACTTGTACAGGGCCGATATGATGATAAATGGACTTGCTGTTACCGAGCATCTTCGTATCAACGATCATTACCCATCATTGCTGGTAGCTATTGTTATTACAGTGCTGCCGCTTATAGCTATATTTATGTACAAAGCGCGCGGCAGGCAAAAATCCATGGTGTTGTTTAGCATGGTTGCTACTATAGGGTTTATTGCAATGGTATTAATGCGTGTTAGTAATTTTAACAATGGTACATCGGCGCCGGGTAGCGGCACTTATTGGATAGGTGCTATACTGCCTGTGCTGTCTTTTATCTTCCTTATCATGGCCCTCGGTGGCATACGAAAGGATGAAAAACTGGTCAAGTCGCTCGATAGATTAAGATAAAAACATAAAGCCCCGCAAATTGCGGGGCTTTATGTTTTTAGAGCAGATCTTATTTCTTTTTACGTTTCATAGCGGCTTCTATCTCATCGGCAGTTATGGGTATGCCTGCAAAAAGGTCAATATTCCCGGTCTTGGTTATCCATATATTATTCTCTATACGAATACCCATTTGTTCCTCTTCAATATAAATACCGGGTTCTACTGTCAGTAGCATGCCTTCTTTCAGTGGCTCTGTGCGGGTGCCCAGGTCGTGCACATCTATACCCAGGTGGTGCGATACGCCATGGTAGAAATATTTGCGATAAGCAGGGTTTTCAGGATCCTGGTTTTTTACATCAGCCTTAGTCAGCAAGCCCAGTTTCAGCAATTGCTTTTCTGTTTCAAGGTTTACTTTATTTGTATAATCGATAACAGAGATCCCCGGTTTCAGAAGTTTTTTAGCAAAGTTGTGCACATCCAATACTGCTGTATATACCTCGCGCTGGCGTTTGCTGAATTTACCATTCACTGGTATAGTGCGTGTCATATCAGCTGCATAGTTGCCATAGTATGCGCCAAAATCCATAAGTATTAACTCTCCGTCTTTACATTCCTGGTTGTTTTCTACATAGTGCAGTACACGTGCCCTGTCGCCCGATGCTATAATGCAATCGTAAGCATGGCGTTCGGCGCGGTTGCGTAAGAATTCATGTGTTATTTCTGCTTCTATCTCATATTCATAAACTCCGGGCTCTACAAATTGCATCACCCTGCGGAAAGCTTTATCGGTTATGTCGACTGCTACTTTGGTAACAGCTATTTCTTCTTTTGTTTTTACGGCCCTTAGTTCTTTCATTATGCGCGCGGCACGCTCATAGTTATGTAAGGGGTAGCGGCGCATCAGCTCCTGTGCATACATTAGGTCTGCACGGAAGAGCGATGTGTCCAGGCGGTCATTTTCATTCGTATTCAGGTACACATTATCTGCATGGTGCATCATTACCTGCAGCATTGCATCAAAGCTATCTACCCATTGTACATTCTTAATGCCCGATATTGCGGTAGCTTCATCTTTACGAAGCTTATGGCCTTCCCATTTTTCAAGATTTTCGTTAGGGCGCAGCAGCACCAATACTTCACGCGCATTGGCGTCAGGGTTATCAGGGTACAGCACTACCATCGATTTTTCCTGTACTATACCCGAAAGCCAGATAATATCAGCATTAGGGCGGTAGGTATAAATGGCATCGCCATTAGTGGGCAGCACAGGGTTGCCGGGAAATATGGCTACGGAATTTGGTTTCATTTTTTTTACAAAACGCTGGCGGTTTTGTATGTGCAATGAAGCTGGGATCGGTAAATATTTCATTTCTGTAAAAAATATTTGAAAGGCCGAAAGGTACGAACTAATGAACTATATGGAGTTGTAAATATAAAAATACCACCTTTGGAGGGAGGTGTAAAAATACCGTGAAAACACTCTTTTTTTAGTTGCTTAGACAAGATACTTTTAGGTTATAACTTATTCCTTAACGCTAAAACTAAAGAAGAAACTATGACAACAATCGGAAGTTACATCCCCATCGCAACAGCAAACGAGTACATCCAGAAATTTATTACAAACTATTTTGACACGAATAAACTCCCCGCGAAATCTTTCATTTGCGATGCTAAAATGATTTGTTCGTTTGTTCACGAACACCCGCAGGTGGTAAATCTGAAATTTATGTTAGCGCAAAACACCAGCACATCAGCACTTACCCTGGTTATAGTGGGCGTAGATGCTAATGGCGACTATGTAACGAACGGTACTACGGTAATGGACCAATGCGATGTATGCCCGCCGCAATGCCCCTCCGGTACTGCTGGTAATGATACTATCTAATGACTTGGTGGTTAATTAAAACGATTATTTATCAGTCAATTTTATTGACTGGCTCAATAGTAGGCCTTATCTATTACCCAAGAATGGATAAGGCCTCTAAGATTATCGTGTTATTTGTTTCGTCAACATTTATTAGTGAAGCTATTGCAACCTTTTTTGCGGTAAAGTACCATAATAACATTGTTGTCTTCCATATATATAATCCAATACAGACGGTCTTATTGAGCCTATATTTTAATTTTAGCATCGAAAAATTCAATAAAAAAAATATAGGTTGGATAATTGCTGGCTTTGCAGTTGTTTTTAGTATAATAAATTCAATATTCATACAAAGCATCTTTAAAGTATTTAATTCAAACGTGCTTATTGTTGAATCATTTCTTGTTATTGGTATGTGCCTCTATTCCTTCTACGATTTGTTGTTAGGGGATGAACTAATAGAAATATTTTCTTATAAACGGTTTTGGTACACAGCTTTACTTCTTACTTTTTGGAGTTTTACTTTTTGCTACTGGTTAGTATGGCATGCCTTATTTGAATCTACGGCCAACAACATTCAATGGCTTGGTGTTATGATATGGGTAATTAATGTGCTTTGCTATTCCGGATTTGCAATAGTGTTTCTATCTTTCAGGAAAATGAAGCGCGTTTGAATGCAACTACTACCATAGCGGTATTTGTTTTTGGAACCCTGATCCTCACCCTATTCTCTTTTTTTATGATCATGTATGTGGTGTTACAGAAACGGAAACAGTTCCAACACAAGCTTGAAAAACAGGAGTTGGAGCATGCTTTTAAAAATGAATTGCTGCAAACACGCCTCGAAGTACAGGAGCAATCCCTCAAATATTTCTCAGAAGAAATACACGATAATGTAGGGCAGATACTCAGTATAGCCAAACTGCACTTGTACAAAATAGCCAGGAATTCAAACGATGAAGCCATTCAAAACACAGCCAAACAAAGCACCGAATTGCTTACCAAAGCTATTTCCGATCTGCGTACAATAAGTCATACTGCTAATGGGGGCATGATATTAAATGCTGACCTTGAGGAAATTATACAAAAAGAACTGAATTATATCACCTCGGCGAAGAATATAAATTGTACTTTTGACATGCATGGAGATGCTTACCCGCTGGGACAGGAGAAGAACTTGCTGCTATTCCGCATAGTGCAGGAATCTATAGCCAATGCCCTGAAACACGGAGAGCCGGATACTATTAAGATAGATATTACCTACCATCCGCAAAACCTTATCGTATCAATAGCGGATAATGGAAATGGTTTTGATGTGAATGAGAAAAAACAAGGTGCGGGCCTGGGTCTTATGAATATGAATACAAGGGTAGCGTTATTGCAAGGCAGCCTCACAATCGATTCGGGAAAAGGAGAAGGAACAACTATTAAACTGAACATACCGCGTACTTAGATAAATGTTAGCTAATAAGATCAAGATTGCTATAGCCGATGATCATGCCTTATTCCGCAAAGGTATCTGCGAACTCATGTCCGATTTTGATGAGATTGAAGTATTGTTTGATGCAGGTAACGGAGCGGAATTAATAAAACTGATTGGGGAAGCTGCAAAGAAGCCGAATGTTTGTTTGCTGGATATTAATATGCCTGTGTTGGATGGGTTTGAAACTGCTAAACAGGTAAAACAGAAATGGCCTGATATAAAAATTCTGGCTGTTTCCATGTACGATCAGGATTTCACCATAATACGTATGCTGCATTGCGGGGCTACAGGCTATGTATTAAAAGATATTGAACCTGAAGAACTGAAAGATGCAATTGTACAGATACACACTACTGGCTTTTATTATTCCAAGGCTATAGGTTCTGATGTGCTGGATATAGCACAGCTACAAGAGGAAGATGAACGTTATATACCTATAACCGACAATGAAAAGCAATTCCTGAAATTATGCTGTACCGAGCTTACCTATAAAGAAATAGCCGACCGCATGGGTTGCAGCCCCCGCACTGTAGATGGCTACCGCGATAAGCTCTTTACCAAGCTGCATGTTACATCGCGCACAGGGCTTGCCATGTATGCCTTGCGCGAGGGTATTGCCAGTATATTTAATGCTACACGTTAAACCGGAAGTGCAGTACATCACCATCCTGCACTACATATTCTTTACCTTCTATGCGTAGCTTACCATTCTCGCGGCAGGCAGCTTCATTTTTGTATTGTATGTAGTCTTTGTAGGCAATGGTTTCGGCCTTTATAAAACCTTTCTCAAAATCGGTATGTATCACGCTGGCGGCTTGTGGTGCCTTCCAGCCGGTATGTATGGTCCAGGCACGCACCTCCTGCACGCCTGCAGTAAAGTAAGTGATCAGGTTCAGCAATTTGTAAGCAGCGCGTATCAGGCGGTTAAGGCCCGGCTCTGTAAGTCCATATTCAGAAAGGAACAGTTCTTTATCCTCGGCACTCTCCATTTCTGATATTTGTGCTTCTATAGAATTGTTCATTACAATTACATCTGCACCTTCTGCCTGCGCTGCTTTCACAAGCGCTTCAGAGTATTTATTACCTGTGTGTATCGAACCTTCGTCAATGTTAGCAACATACAATACAGGTTTCTGCGTTAGCAAAAATAAATCTGCTATTGCTTCCAGGTCCTCACCTTCCAGTTGCAGGCCACGTATATTCTTTCCTTGCGACAGATGTTCTTTGCACTGAACTAGCACATCGAACACACGCTTCGCTTTAGGATCATTCTTAGCTATTTTCTCGTAGCGCTGCATTTTCTTTTCTACACTGTCCAGGTCTTTCAGTTGCAGCTCGGTATCTATTATTTCTTTATCGCTTACCGGGTTTATATCACCTTCTTCGCGCAATATGTTTTCGTCTTCAAAACAGCGTATCACATGTACTATGGCATCTACCTCGCGTATATTAGCCAAAAACTTGTTACCCAGGCCTTCGCCTTTGCTGGCACCTTTTACCAGGCCGGCAATATCCACAAATTCAATAGTAGTAGGTACAATACGTTGTGGCTGTACCAGTTCGGCCAGTTTATCGAGGCGTTCGTCCGGTACATCAACCTGCCCTACATTAGGCTCTATGGTGCAGAACCTGTAGTTGGAAGCCTGTGCTTTTGCGCTGTTGCTTACCGCATTGAATAATGTTGATTTGCCTACGTTGGGAAGCCCTACTATACCTACTTGCAATGCCATGTCGCGTAAAAAAATTTGCGCAAAGGTAAGTTATTTATGCCGTTTACAAGGCTCGTTTAGTGTTTGCTTGCTACCAGTGTTCCCGACATTAGTTTGTGCACTTTTTCCTTCAATGCAGGCAAGTCTGTCATCGTCAATCCCTCAGTAGGTATCGGCTCCAGGAAAATGCCCCTGTTGCGTCCGGGCCATAGCTTGTACCAGCCGCTGTAGTGCCAGCGGTTCACGGTATCGGGTAGTAGCAGGGGCAGTACAGGTGCCTGTGTATTAATGGCCAGCCTGAAAGCACCATCAAAAAAATCCTTTAGCGGGGTGTCTTCTTCATTAAAGGTACCCTCAGGGAAAATAGTGATATGCGATTCGTTCTTCACCGCGCGCCACATAAGCCGCAGGCTCTTCGAGCGGCTTTGCGCGCTGCTGCGGTCTACAAGTATGGTGAGTTGCTTATATACAAAGCCAAATATGGGTATGGCAGCCATTTCTTTTTTAGCCAGCGTACGGAAATAAGAAGGGATGGCCGCGTAAATATCTATAGTGTCTATATAAGAGATATGATTGGCTACAATAACATACCGCTGACTGAAGTCAGGGTTATATCCCAGCCTGCGCATAGGCATACCGATACAAAACAACCATCCCAGCGACCAATAGTGTACTATATACCAGATTATTTTACGGGCACCCGGTTTATCATTGATACCAAGAATTACAAAAAAGGGGAAAGCTACCAGCAGGCACACTAAAAAAGTGAGCAATACATAAGCAGTATAAAAGGGCTGCAATATTTTCCTGACCATACAAATTATTGCATGCCAGGGAATAGCGGGCGGCCTATCAGCTCACGACCAGGCCATGGTATGGTTGCCAATATAATTAGTACAGCTATCAGCGTATACCAGAATAGTTTTTTGAATTTAGCCTGGTCGGCAATATTTTTCTTCACACTTGCATAAGCTATATGTATTAATACAATAGCCACCAGCATACCAAACAGATGTTCCACCGCAAAAAAGCGGTTGTATTTATTGCTCATCACATCGCCACCCGATGTAAGTACGGTAAACCAGCCTTTCATAAAATAGAGTGCAAGGCCCAGCAAAAGCTGTATATCGCAGCTTATCATCAGGAACATAGCAGTCTTCTTATCGCTGCCGGTAAATGCTTTACCGCCGCCCATTCCACGCATACCGCGTATAATGGTTAGCAGAGCAAATAATAACACTACCCAGCGCATAAAATTATGTAAGTGTAATAAGCCTTGTTGCATAGTAAGATTGGTTTTGCGCTTTAAAGGTACAACGGAACAACTAGAAAAATAATAGCGGACTTTATTGTTTTACTTCCATCGCGTTATGTATCATACCATAGTTATAGGCCTGTATAAAGGCTTTCAGGTATGGTTGCATTTTAGCGGCCGCTGCTTTGCCTTCAGGTTGTGTAGCCAGGTTATTGGTGCAGGCACTGTCGGTTGGGTAATGGCATACTGATGTAAACTCAAACCCTTCCGATTTCAGAATATAGTCACCCATTACGCATTCGTAGCTTTTATTCAGTTCGTTAATAACATACCGCTGCGGCACATTCTTAAAAATGCTGTTGCCCAGTGCATAATAAGGTTTGTCATAACCCACATAATCCATAATGCTGGGTAGTATATCTATCTGTTGCACCAGTGCATCGTTTCGCCCCTTCATATTGGTATCGCCGGGGGCATAAAATATAAGCGGTATGCGGTAGAAGCCCATATTGTTATACACTTTATCATCTTGCGTTAATAAGGAGCAGTGGTCAGGGGTAATGATAAACAGTGTATTATTAAAATATGCTTCTTTCGATGCGCTTTCGAAAAATTTACGCAGTGCCATATCGGTGTATGCGATGCATTGCTGTATTTTCAGCGGGCCATCAGGCAAGCTGTTACGATATTTTTCAGGTATGCGAAAAGGATCGTGCGAGGTAAGGGTGAATACAGTAGAGAAAAAAGGTTGTTTGGTTTTTTTCAGGCCGGCAGCAAAATATTGCAGGAAAGGTTCATCCCATATACCCCAGTTGCCATCATAATCCGCTTCATTATCATATTCTTTACGGCCATAATAATTCTCGTAGCCGGCGTTTGCGGCAAATATGTCGAAACTCATAGTGCCGTTGCTGCCACCGTGGTAAAACGATGTAGTGTATCCTTTTTGCTTCAGCAGGTTGGGTATTGCGGTAATGCCGTTAGTGCCGTAATAGGAAGTAGTGAAAGGCTCAGACATAAGCGCAGGTATGCCTGCTATGATAGCCGGAATGCCTTCTGCTGAGTGCAATGCGTTAGCATACGCATTGGTGCAAACATAGCTTTGTTGCATCAGGCTATCTAAAAATGGGGTATAGCTTTTAAATTTGCCCAGCCCTGTAAACTGCTTTGAAAAACTTTCCAGTATAATGACTACCACATTTTTAGGGCGGAAGGTGTTAGCTGTATATTGTTTTACAGGTTGTATGTATTGGGCTAATTCTTTATCGCTATAAAAATGGAGCTCGGGCAATCGCTCACCGGCATAGGTAGCTACTATGCTATATGGGGTATTTAAAACTACCGGTGCGTATTTGCCACCCTCAGCCTGTATGGCATTGCCTATGTTCAGCGGGCTGCGTTGTAAGCCGCCACGGGCTGCAACTACACATAGGCTAAATACCAGTATGCATTGCAGCGTATATAGTGCATATTGCCTGCCCTTCCAGGGGTGGGCAGCAATGGGTGTGGCTTTTCGTATCAGTATATTGCATTTTGCCAGCAGAAAAACCATTAATGCAACCGTTACAAATATGTACCAATAATCTGTAAGAAAATGGGGCACCTGCAGGGCAAAATCGCCCGTGCGCATCAGCATATCCAGCACGTCCGATGTTGCACGTTTTAATGTGAAAGGGAAATAGGCCCAGTCCGATATTTCGAAAGAAAAAACAAAACTGTTAAGCACTACGAACAACCAATGCATCCACTTATCCCACCATTTCAGCCTGAAGAAAGGGAATGGTAAAAATAAGAGCAGTATATAGGGCAGATTGATAAGAACAATAGTAGCTATATCGAACCTGAGCCCCGCCCATGCCATGTGCATATACATTGGCAGGGTTATGCCACCAAAGTATGCAATATTCATAAGTGTAAACACACATCTGCTTATGCTGTAAAGGCATAGTAGCAGTACAAATTGTAAAAAAAACCTTTTTAGCGGTTGCAGGCTGTTATTCATCTACCAGTTCATTCTTTGGCGCAGTTGTCTTATCTGCTCCATATGGTGGCGTCCGTGCCATGCGTAGTGGTCGGTCATTTCCCAAAGGGGTATGTAGCACTCATGTTCAGGGTGGTAATAGGTGCGTTCCCAATCTTCAGGTTGTATGTTGCGCAGCAGCTGGCCCCAGCGGCGGTGCAATGCGTGCAATAATGTTATCGATACATTTACAGGTACGGCATCTACATCGGGCAGTTCTGCCCATAGCTTTTCATCGTAGGGTTTTATTACTGGGCTTTCTTCTGTCAGTGCCAGTTTCAAGCGTATGAAGCCATTCATATGGCTGTCGGCAAGGTGGTGTATCACTTGTACTACCGTCCAGCCGCCGGGCCTGTACGTGGTTTGCAGTTGTTCCTCGTCAAGGTTTTCTATGCAATGGTCCAGCCATTGTGGTAGTGCTTCTATCGCTGCTATCCATTCGGTTTGCAGCTCGGGCATATATTTTTCGGGTGTTTCGTAGCGGCCTATCGGGTATTTTAACTGTTCATGACTGTCGTCCATAAAAGGAAGGCGTTGGTAATTATTATTGCAAAAATAACCCAGATGATATTAAAAATGCCGCCCAGTTTCTATTTTTATTACAAATACCATTATTACCGTGTCGCATTTGCATCAGCGTAAAGACAAAACATGCCTTAATTGTGGCGCACAGGTTGCCGGCCGTTATTGCCAGGATTGCGGACAGGAGAACCTGGAACCCAAAGAAAGCTTCGGGCATCTTTTAAGGCATTTTGTTGAAGACCTGACGCACTTCGATGGAAAGTTATTTGCCACCTTAAAGCCCTTATTATTTAGTCCCGGCTTTCTTACAAAAGAATATGTTGCGGGGCGCAGGGCGTCGTACATCAACCCTATACGCATGTACCTGTTCATCTCGGCCATGTTTTTTCTGCTGTTGGTAACGTTTTTTGTAAATGAGAACCACCGTACTGAAAAGCAGAAAAAAACTACCAAAGAAGTATCGGTATTGCGTAAAAGTTTTGGAACCATACGCCAAAAAGTAAATGAAATAGATTCTTCCAATGGTGGAGATAGCGCTGTATACTACACGCTTGCGGATGGCTCAACATTGTATGCAAAAGACTATCCTACAACACTGAAAGCCTACGATTCGCTTCAAAAAGTACTGCCGGATAGCGAAAAAGACGGCCTTGTAGAAAGGTACTTTGCACGCAAGTCGTTAAAAACAGTGCAGTACCACAAAGAACATCCCGGTGAGGTTGGGCATACTTTAAGAGAAAAATTCTACCATTCATTGCCTTACATGCTTTTTATTACGCTACCGCTTATTGCCCTCCTTCTTAAACTGCTGTATATAAGGCGTAAAGATTTCTATTACGTATCGCATATAGTATTTACGCTTCATTTTTATTGCTTTATGTTCCTGCTATTGCTACTTAGCTTTACTATCGCAAGGCTTGGTTATTGGGGCGAAGTAGTGGGCGATATACTTATTCTTAGCGGGTTTGTTTATTTATTCCTGGCTATGCTGCGTTTTTACAGGCAAGGTAGCGGTAAAACTTTCCTTAAATTTTTGCTGCTGGTATTTTTCGGTTTAGGTTCTATCAGTATCCTCACGGTTATCGTCATCATCAATACTTTTTTAAACGTAGCACCTTCATAATATGTCGCATTCAAAGCAACGTAATGAAAAAATATGCCTCAATTGCAATGCGGCTTTGACAGACAGGTATTGCCAGCATTGCGGGCAAGAAAATGTAGAGCCAAAGCAATCGCTTTGGCACCTGATAGTGCACTTTTTCAATGATGTTACACACTTTGACGGTAAACTTTTTTCTACATTGAAATACCTGGTGTTAAGACCCGGTTTTCTTTCTTCGGAATATATAAAAGGCAAGCGTATGGCCTATCTTGATCCTATACGCATGTACCTGTTTATATCATCGGTGTTTTTTATTGTCATGCTAAGCGTATTGCACGAGCCTGAGTTTGCTTCTTATCGCGACCAGGACCTGATACGCATTACCGATTCGCTGCGCCAAACAAAATATACCAACGGATTTAATCTTAGTGGTAAAATTGTTAATGGCAAACATGTTTATGTAGTAAATGTAAAAGAAGAATGCAGGCACGGTTTTCATCATTACGATTCGCTTGTGAAAGCTGGCGCTATAAAACGCAATTTGCCGCAACGGTATATCGACAGGAAATGGATAGGAGTGTATAATGCCTACGAGGCTGACCCCATCAATTTCCTACCCAAGTTTTTAGCTAAGTTCTTCCATTCTATCTCTAAGGGGTTTTTCATATCCTTACCGGTTTTTGCTTTCCTGCTTTATATCCTTTATATACGCAGGCGCAGGCAATTCTATTTCGTTAGTCATGCCATATTTGCCATTCATTTTTATACCGTAAGCTTCATCTTCGGGCTTATAGTACTACTTATAGGTATGGCCGGTGGTATATTTAACGGCGATACATTGCAGTTAATAGCGGTAATTATTGCATGGGCATACCTGTATATTGCCATGCTACGTTTTTACAAGCAAGGCTGGTTCAAAACATTTATCAAACACGTTATGCTCACTTTTTTATTCGGCACAGCTTTGATATTTATAATTATAGGTTTGCTATTCAACTCACTCCTAAGCATGGCAAATATGCATTAATTTGTTTAAATTGCGTATATTTGTTATTAATTATTTCTTGCTGACAATAATTAAAGAATTGTAAAAATATGTATATGTTGTTCAATTTTGCTGAGTGTGTAAAAGAAGACCTGCGACATTTTAGCTTTTAAAACCAATACTACTGTATCTGGCGTAGGGCAACTGTCGCACAACAATTTTTTTTATTTTTTTATTTTTTCAACAAAATTGAACAACGAAGAGAAAATTGTTTTATGCGTTTTGATGGTGTCAGGTATAATATCTTTGCAGCAAATTAAACTTACAATATGCACGTAGCCGTAGTAGGTGCCACTGGCCTTGTGGGCAGCACCATTTTGCAAATACTGGATGAGCGAAACTTCCCCGTTACTGAACTGATACCAGTTGCCTCAGAGCGTTCTGTAGGTACTAAGATAAAGTTCAAGGGTAAGGAATATGCAGTGGTAAATGCAGATACGGCTATCGCTATGAGACCGGCAGTGGCTTTGTTCTCAGCAGGTGGTAGTATATCGCTTGAACTGGCGCCTAGGTTTGCCGCCGCGGGTTGCAGGGTGGTCGATAATTCATCGGCCTGGCGTATGGATCCTGGCAAGAAGCTGGTAGTGCCCGAAGTGAATGGCTATATGCTTACTGAAGAGGACATGATCATAGCCAATCCCAACTGCTCTACTATACAAATGGTAATGGTACTAAAACCATTGCACGATAAATATGGTATCAAAAGAGTAGTGGTAAGCACCTACCAGTCGGTAACAGGTACAGGCCAGAAAGCGGTAAAAGAACTAAACGACCAGCGTGCAGGCAGTAAGGAGAATAACGTTTACCCACACCCTATTGATCTGAACGTGATACCTCATATAGATGTGTTTCAGGATAATGGTTATACGAAAGAGGAAATGAAGATGACGCAGGAGACCATGAAGATAATGGGCGATGATACTATAAAAGTAACAGCTACCGCTGTGCGTGTGCCTGTAATGGGTGGCCACAGCGAAAGTGTGAACATCGAATTCAATAATGATTTTGAAGAAGGCGATGTAAAACAAATGCTGGGCACATCATCGGGTATTATAGTTATAGATAACCCGGCTGCCAATGGCTACCCTACACCGTTGCAGGCCACAGGTAAAGACGAAGTTTTTGTAGGCCGTATCCGCCGCGATTATTCGCAGCCTAATACACTCAACTGCTGGATAGTAGCCGATAACCTGCGCAAGGGTGCTGCCACCAATGCGGTACAAATAGCTAAATACCTGCACGCTCAGGGCTGGATTTAGGCGAATTGTAACGCAATGTCACAAGATTGTAAAGAGTTGATGGTTGTTAAGGCAGCGTTATAATGCGTGTTTACCTTTGGGGCGTAAAACAACACTTTCAATGAATATAAAATCTTTACTCCTGGTAGCTGCTTCAGCGGTTACAATGAATGCCGGCGCTCAGAGTGCAGGTGCGTGGTCTGTTGATACTATAAAAATGGGCGCTGGTTATGCTAATGATGTTTATTATCACATGCATAATGGTTCTGTAAAAACAGAAGTTAACAACAATTGGCATATTGGCTTTGTAGGTGGTATCGACCGCAGTGTGTCGGTTATAGCCAACCATGTGGCAGGTGGCGTTATGGTAGCCGATATGGGCCTTTCAGCTGCGGCTAAGTTTGGTCAAAACCTGGTTGCTGATACTCCGGGTGTAATAGCTAACGCCTTATATAATGACCTTACTACCTGGGAAAACGGTGCTTTCAATATGAATCAAAGTGGTTTTCCTAACTATGGCTGGGGTGATTATGATATGACAACGCATAATGTAACAGGTGACAAGATATACCTTGTTAAAGTTGGTGCAGCGGCATATCAGGTTTGGATAGAAGAGTTTATAAGCATAGGTGCCAATATGGGCTGGACTTTCCATATTGCTGATATAGACGGATCGAACAAGAAAGACAAAACGGAACTGGTAGGTACCACTTACAGCAACAAGCTGTTCATGTACTACGATATAAATAACGATGTAATAAGGGACAGAGAACCTGTAAACAGCACCTGGGACTTTATGTTTACAAGATATATGGACGAGGTTGCACCTGGCATGATGTATCCTGTAACCGGTGTACTTAACAACCAGAAACTGAATGTAGCAGTTGTAACACCGGTTGATCCTGATACTACTTATTATCACGAAGAGCCAATGGACACGGTTAATAACTCTATAGGGTACGCCTGGAAAACCTTCAACATGAACACCAATATGTATGAAGTAGATTCTATGACTACTTACTTCGTAAGGAGCAAAGATGGCGGCCTTTACCAATTTGAATTCGTTTATGCAACCGGCTCATCAGTAGCTGAATATGCTATCCGTAAAAGGATGATAGAATTCCCTACTGCTGTAAACGAAGTAGTTGCTTCAGCAGAAACAATGAATATATATCCTAACCCTGCAGCTACTGAAGCTAATGTGGTGATCAATACAAATGGTGCTAAAGAAGCACAACTGTTTATATCGGATATGGCGGGCAGAACGGTACTACATAGTACTGTTAGCCTGAAAGATGGTTTGAATGCGTTGAAGGTAAATACATCGGCATACCCTGCCGGTAACTACATCATCAACGTAGTGAATGGACAAAATAGAATGGCTCAGAAGCTGAACGTTCAGCACTAATCATCAGGAAGCTTTCGGATTGGTTTAATAGAAGGTTCAGCTGTCTGATTTCAGATAGCTGAACTTTTCAATTGAAA
>CBFGNI010000050.1:0-14860 GCA_965650105.1 uncultured bacterium
TATTAGAAAATAAAAAACAGGCAGACACCAGCTTTGCAAAAGATGGCGCTGCCCAGCTTGAATTTATTTATAAACGCTCCCCGTATTACGAGCCAACGCACAACAGGTACCCGGTATTCAGGGTAGAGTAGTTATTCGCCTAAGGCATCTATGGCTTCGGCCAGTTTGCGGTCTTTATCGGTTACTATATCACCGGCATCGTGCGTGTTGAGCCATATCTCCAGTTTGTTGTAGGTATTGGTCCAGCGGGGGTGGTGTTGGTGATGCTCAGCCAGCTCAGCTACTCTCGACATGAAAGTGAAGGCATCTTTGAAGTCTTTGAACTCGTATTTGCGGTATAGCGCATTGTCTTTTTCTTCCCAGGCCATAGTAATTGATTTTAAAGAGGTTACTAATATAATTGTACCACTACGTGGTTTCGAACCAAACCTTCTTCTCATCGTTCCAATCGCCGTTGTAGTTGATGGTCAGTTCTTCGCCTTCGGCAATATCGCGCACGGCCATTATCATAATAGTGTGTTCATCATAGTCCATAAAATACTCGCAATTGGAAGTATAAGAGTGGTTATAAACTGAGATGTACCCCTGTGCCATACAACACATATCCTCGCCATGCGGGCTCCATTCAAATATGTAATCGTGAAGGCGGGTCTGGTCGAGCAGTTTACGTTCTTCGGCGCTCATCACTATCACAGGCGATACCTCAACAATGGTGTCGGCTGCCAGTGGGCGGGTAGTGAACATGCCCTTGCCTTTACCGTCGGTTTCTTTTACTTCCAGTCCTTGTATGGTCATTGCAGTATAAAATTAGCCTTACCCGGCATTATTTGCATATCAACATTAAAAACTTCCCGCCTAAAGGAGTATCTTGGTATCAAGAAAGTATTGATTATGAGCAGGCGCATTACTACGCTATTACTATCGGCACTACCATTGCTCAGCTTTGCGCAGGATAAAAAAGGCACCCCGGGCTTCTTTAAACGGCTGGAACTGGGCTATACTTTTATTACCGACAAAGCAGACTATAAACTAACCTATCCTGTAGAGCGTACCTACCCTTTGCAGATAGACAAGGTGATATATGATACCGTGATAAGTGAAACCATAAAAAGCAAGGGCGGTTTCGGGCTAACGCTTGGTACTAACGCACCTATTGCCAAATTGGGTGAGGCAAGTGTGTTATCGCTATCGGTAAATTTTATGTACAATATGCTGGTGTGGGACAAGCAAACATCGCCCGCAAATAACGCTGTTACCAGCCCTTTAGCCACACCTAACGAGCGGGAATCGGTACAAACAGGTGGCAGTACCGCGCAAATTGGCCTGCCTATAGGCATAGACGCAAAATTTGGATGCGATGCTGTTACGGATAAGGGTTACCGGTTTTGCGCCAGTTTTGGTACCGGTGCTATACCTATGGCTGCGATAACCACCTACGATGGTGATGACGAGACCGTAATGCGCGTGCGCCCATATATAAAAGGAGAGGTAGGAATATATGCAGGTATGTGCTTTAAAGTGCGGGCCATGTACGCCTTTGGCAAATACCCTTACCTGAATGTAGATAAGACAGTGCCCGGCACTTCTTTATCGGCATTTGATAATAATGTAACCCTTACGGGCAGGTCTTCGTTCAACGTATCTATTATTATTATGCCTTTTGCAGGTACCTGGAGCGATGATAAGTGGTATAGATAAACAGGTAGTGAGAAAATAAATGAGCTTAAAATAACAAGGGCTCCCGAAATGGGAGCCCTTGTTATTTATAAGAATCTTCAGGAAATTTTTATAGTTCGTTCTTCTTAGGTGCAGAAGTGCCGTTTTGCGCCAGTATGCCGTATTTGCCTTCTTCAGCATCCACTACTTCTACTTTTACCTTAGTGATGCCTTTTTCTTCGAAACGAAGCTTTTTAGCAGCTATGCTGGCCAGGTCGATAAGGCGGGTATTAGATTTAGCCATGCGATCATTGATACGCACATATACTACCTCGCCGTTCGATACGTTGGTAACCTTTACATAAGAACCCAGTTTCAGGGTGTTGCAGGCAGCGGTGTATTTGTCGTTATCAAATACCTCACCGGTTGCAGTTTTACGACCTTCGAATTTATCGTGGTAAAAACTGGCGATGCCTTTCTTAAAGTCATTAACCAATTTTTCCGCCTTAGATGTTTGTGCTTGCGCACTAAATCCAAACAACACGAAGATCGTGCTTAGTATCAACAGCCTCATACACTCATATTTGATTAAATGCAAAGTAAGGGTTTTTCGACCGAAAAACCAAGCTTACATTGCATTTAAGATTAATATCTCTTGTTAAACTTCTGTGAAGGGCCACGGCTTCCGCCACGCCTGTCATCGCCGGAAAACCTTTGCCCTTGCGGCCTTGGGCTGTATCCGCCACCTCCGCCGCCACTGCGTTGTTCCGCCTCTTCAATACGCACTTTTCTGCCCTTGAATTTCTTCTGGGAAAGTGTAGAAACGAGGAATTCGGCTGCACTGGCAGGTACATTAAAGAAGCTGCTCAGGTCGCGAACGGTGATGCGGTCAATAATGCCGGGTTCAATATCGGTAGATTCGGTAACAAACTGCAACAGTCTTTCGTTGCTGTTGATACCATCTTTCATACCTATATTAATGAACAGGCGCACGGTGCTACCACCACGGCCACGAGGTGTTTTGTTCTCGAAGCTGGCATTCAGGTCTTCCGAATCGTTGTAAGCATCTATTGTTTCGCGCAGTTGCAACCAGATAAGGCGGCGTATCAGCTCGTCTTTATCCATATCCTCGAAACGCTCGTGGATAGTTTCCTGGTAAACCTTGGCAAAATCAGCTTTAGGCTCGGCGTTAGCTATCTGGTCAAGATGGAAGAACAAGCGCTTACGCACCACTTCAGCACCATCAGGTATATCGCTTTTGTTGAAGCGGGACTTCACGATACGTTCTATCTGGCGGATGTTCGATATTTCTTTAGGAGTAACTATCGACATACAAATACCCGACTTACCGGCACGTGCAGTACGGCCGCTACGGTGTGTGTACACCTCGGGATCGTCTGGCAGTTCGTAGTTGATAACGTGGGTGATGTCGTTCACATCGATACCGCGGGCAGCCACATCGGTAGCTACAATTGCCTGCAGGCTCTTGTTTTTGAAACGCTCCATTACCTTGCTCCGCATCTTCTGGTCCATATCGCCATGCAGCGGACTAACATGGTAACCCATGCGCATCAGTTTTTCAGAAGTTTCCTGGGCATCCTGCTTGGTGCGGGTAAATATGATGCCATAGATACCAGGTGTAAAATCAAGCAAACGGCGCAGGGTCTCAAAGCGGTTGTGGTGATTGGTTACATAATATTGGTGATCGATATTCTCGTTACCAACGTTGGCAGCAGCAACAGAATACTCTTTCCAAGATGTCATGAAACGCTTGGCGATGTTACGTACATCGTTATTCATAGTAGCAGAGAACAGCCAGGTATATTTACGCGCAGGTGTGTTTTTTAGTATAAACTCGATATCCTCACGGAAACCCATGTTCAGCATTTCATCGGCCTCATCCAATACTACGTACTGAACTTGCTCTAATGAAATAGCTTTACGTTCCAGCAAATCTATCAAACGGCCGGGAGTGGCTACGATAACTTGCGGGTTAGTTCTTACATCGCGCATTTGACCGCTAATAGGTACCCCTCCGTACACAGCAGTCGTTTTCAGGCCACGCATATAGTAGCCATACTTTTTAAATTCTTCCTGGGTTTGCATACACAATTCGCGTGTAGGACTTAGGACCAGGGCTTGCACGTGTTTTTGTGCAACGTCGGTGTGGTGCAGTAACGGTAGACCGAAGGCGGCAGTTTTGCCGGTGCCCGTCTGAGCGAGGGCGATCATATCATGTGGCGCAGATAAAAGCTCGGGGATAACTTTTTGCTGAATGGGCGTTGGTGTCTCAAAGCCCATGTCCGATACGGCACGAGTTAATTCTTCTCTTAGCGAGAAGCTCGAAAATGAAGTCATTAAAAGAACTTGTTTTATTAAAGAAGCCGCAAAGGTACGCCTAATAATTGAGAAATAGCATAATATGTAATAAGTTATTGTTATGGGTATATGCGCCGGATATGGTGATTTGAATCTGAATTGGGTTTAAGTGAATGTTCCTGCCAAGCCGGTATTCTTGCTTTCAAGTGCAAGCTTTGCCGCCGCTATGATTAGCAATTAAATGGTGTATATTTATTATGCCCATTAGGCGATCATCCTAAAATCTGTTTTTATGAAATTATCGCAAGCCATAGCCTACGCAGCACAGAATGAAAATTTTTTGAAATTTCTTGAACTACAAGACCTGAAAGCCGAGGAGGCGCATAGTCTTACAGCCAGGGTGCTGAAGGCTGATGATGATAATATATGGATAAAGATCATGGCCGATTATGGCCAACCCGGTGTAAGTGCAAAAGATATTAGCGTAAAGGTGCATTACTCAAAGAAAAACGAAGCGTTCACTTTCGACCAAGTGGCGCGTTTGTGATATAGCTACCGGATTAGAGCAGGTGTGTCTTAGGGTTGATACGCTTAGCGTAATTAAAAACACTTATTGTAAGCGCCATAATACCTGTTAGTAACAAGCAAATAAGTGCATACCAAAACTGTGGATGGTTGAAATTGCTTTCAACTGTATCGGGCGCCACCCATGCTATAATAGCCGCGCAAAAACCTGCCAGCAGATATAAATATTGTTTGTTCATAAGGCTTTGTTTGTATAAAGTTAGCAGCCGGGCAACCATCTATACAAAATAAGTTTATCGTAATATCAGGCAGCCTTTAAGCCTTTGCTATATTAACGCATACACATTAACTTTGCTTGCCTCCTGAACGGGTACTTTTGCCCTTTTTCCGGCACTAACAACAATTAACGCTAAGTATATCAAATTCCACGCTGTACGATGAAGGATTTTTCATACGTGACAAGTTCACACCCCGCTTATATTGAGTCGCTGTATAATGATTATACTAAAGACCCTTCAGCGGTTGACCCTGAATGGAAGAAATTTTTTGAAGGTTTTGATTTTGCCGTAACCAAGGTGAACGGTAATGGCAGCCATGTAGCTGCAACCGGTGGCAAAGATGTAGCAGCTGTAAGTAATGAAACATTAGCTAAGGAATTCGGCGTATTTAAAATGATACGCGCTTACCGCAAGCGTGCGCACCTGATAGCAGATACAAATCCCATACGCCAGCGTAAAGACCGCCGGCCTGAGCTTGATTTAAAATATTTTGACCTTGGTGAAGCTGATCTGAACACAGAATTTCATGCGGGCAATTTTATTGGCTTAGGTAAAGCTAAGCTGAGTGATATACTGGATAAGCTAAAGAAAATATATGCAGGCAGCATAGGCATTGAATATACTTACATCAATGAAATAGAAAAGTGCCAGTGGGTTCAGGATCATTTCGAGGCTATCATACAAAAGGAGTTTACTATAGATGAGCGCAAGCGCATTCTGGAGAAGATAAACCATGGGGTTATCTTCGAGAAATTTCTTCATACAAAATACATTGGCCAAAAACGTTTTGGCCTGGATGGTGGCGAAAGCACTATAGCTGCGCTGGATACAATTATAAATGAGGGTGCAGATGCAGGTGTACAGGAAGTGGTGATAGGTATGGCGCATCGTGGCCGCCTGAATGTATTGGCCAATACGCTGGGCAAAACATACGAGCAAATATTCTCGGAATTTGAAGGCAATATGCCCCCCGATATGACTATGGGTAGCGGCGATGTGAAATATCACCTTGGCTTTAATTCAAACATCAACACGCCTAATGGTAAAGCTGTGAATGTACAGCTGATACCTAACCCCAGCCACCTGGAAGTAGTTGACCCTGTTGTATCAGGTTTTGCAAGAGCGAAAGCTGATATACTGTACAACAACGAATATGATAAAGTACTGCCGATACTGATACATGGTGATGCTGCGGTTGCAGGCCAGGGTGTGATATATGAATTGCTGCAAATGAGTAAGCTGGCAGGTTATGCCACAGGCGGCGCCATACACTTCGTTATCAACAACCAGATAGGTTTTACTACCGATTTTGATGATGCCCGCTCTGCTGACTATTGTACCAGTATTGCTGCAATGGTGCAGGCGCCCGTACTGCATGTAAATGGTGATGATCCTGAAGCAGTAGTGCGTGCTGCATCTTTAGCCGTGGCATACCGCCAGAAGTTCAACCAGGATATATTTATCGACATGGTTTGCTACCGCCGCTACGGGCATAACGAAGGCGATGAACCTAAGTTTACACAGCCACAGTTGTATGCACTGATAGATAAACATGCTAACCCACGTGAAGTATATACACAATATTTAATAGAGCATGGCGAGCCTGATGCAAAAGAACTGGCTAAGGCCATGGAAAAAAAGTTTTGGGATGACCTGCAAAAGCGCCTGGATGAAGTAAAGCAACACCCTCTACCATACGAATTTCAGAAACCTGAACTATGGTGGAAAGAACTGCGCCGCGCTAAACCAGAAGATTTCGACCAATCGCCGGATACTTCGATATCTGAAGAAAACTTTAAAGGACTGGTGAAGAAACTGATGGAAACACCGGTTGATTTCAAGCCACTGAAAAAGGTAGAGAAACTGCTGGGTGATAAAATAAAGCTTTTTGAAACAGAAGGTAAGGTTGACTGGGCGACGGGTGAACTATTGGCTTATGGCAGTCTTCTGCTTGAAAAACATGAAGTGCGCCTGAGTGGCGAGGATGTAAAGCGTGGCACTTTTTCGCACCGCCATGCAGTTATTTACGATGAAAAAACAAATGCCAGTTACAACCGACTGAATCATTTTAACGATCAGCAAGGGCACTTCTTTATATACAATTCACTGCTAAGCGAATTTGCAGTATTAGGTTTTGAGTATGGCTATGCAATGGCCAACCCTAACAACCTGGTGCTGTGGGAAGCGCAGTATGGTGACTTTGTGAACGGTGCGCAAACTGTAATAGACCAATATGTAACCAGTGGTGAACAAAAATGGGCGAACATGAACGGACTGGTGATGTTGCTGCCACATGGTTATGAAGGTGGCGGGCCTGAACACTCAAGCGCACGTATGGAACGCTTTCTGCAAAACTGCGCGGAGTACAATATGGTAGTTACCAATATTACAACAGCCGCCAACTTCTTCCATGGTTTAAGAAGGCAATTGGCATGGCAGTTCCGCAAACCGTTGATCAACTTCTCGCCTAAAGCTAACCTGCGGCATGTGCGCTCTTATTCTGCAATGGAAGAGTTTACAACCGGTGGTTTTAAAGAAGTATTGGATGACCCGAATATAACAGAAGCAGCGAAAGTGAAGCGAGTAATACTATGCAGCGGTAAAATGTATTTCGACCTTAGTGAAAAGCAACTGGCAGATAAACGCACTGATGTTGCTATTGTAAGGCTGGAACAAGTATATCCATTGCCGGTAAAACAATTGCAGGAGCTAAAGGTAAAATATAAGAAAGCTGAATGGGTTTGGGCGCAGGAAGAACCCGCTAATATGGGTGCATTATCGTTCCTGAAGCTGAACCTGGAAGATTTCCCGATGAGCTATATAAGCCGCCCTGCAAGTGCTTCTACAGCAACCGGCTATGCTAAGAAACATGCCCAGGAGCAGGCCGCGCTGGTTGAAAAAGCATTGACACTTTAATTACACTAGTCTTTATAAATTACAGCCGGGGCTAACCCCGGCTTTTTTTATGGTGCTACTTTAATTGGTTTTTAATTAATATAAATAGCAATACGCATAAAATATTTTTATCTTCAATATAAATTATGCCTTCATGAAACTTACCCATGCATTACTTATAGTTGCATTGGGATTTGCAAACCCTGTCAGAAGCCAATCTTATTATTTAGATCAGTCCTTCGGTAACGGTGGCAGTATCGCCGGTTTGTCCATTACTCCCAATTCGCGCGTGAACGATATAGAGATACAAAGCGATGGCAATATAGTAGGTATATTATACAACAACATGAAGTTCCAGGTCTTCAGGTTGAAGACAACAGGAACGCCTGATTCATCGTTTGGTGTATATGGCTTTGTAGAAGTACAATTAACAACCAATCTCCCCAATCTTGCAGTATCGCTGGCATTGCAGCCTGATGGTAAAATACTGGTTGCCGGTATAGTGAATAAACTGGATAACGATATTGCCTTGCTGCGTTTTAATACTGATGGCAGCCCGGACAATAGCTTTGGTACTAATGGCGTGGTAACAACCGGAACATACAATTATGATGATGATGTGCAGAAAATGTTATTGAGGCCCGATGGCAAAATCTTAGTAGCTGCACGTAGGGGGAAAACAGGCGAAAAGACAAGGGAGGAGCTAGTGCAGTTTAACGATAATGGTAGTATTGATTTCAGTTTTGGAAACAATGGTATGGTAATAGGCAGTTACAATGGCAACGAAACCTACCTGGAATCGGCAGTATTGCAAAGCGATGGAAAGATACTCACCACTGGGTATACCTATACGGGTCAGGTATCAAACTCTGATGTGTTTGTAGGTAGGTACAATGCTGATGGCAGTGTGGATATGAGCTTTGGTGCCGATGGTAAAGTGATAAAAGATTTTGCATCTGCTGCTAAAGAGAATGGCCGCAAAATATTGGTGCAATCGACAGGAAAGATAGTGATAGCCTGCTACACACCTTCCTTATCGTTCATGACTTTCAGGCTCAATGAAGAAGGCACGGACGATGCAAGCTATGGGCGTAATGGTATATCGGCACTGAACCTTAATCTGAGCGATTTTAGTTTTGACGCCATGCTGGTTGACGATGATGAAATAGTGATAGGTGGTAATGTAGAGGTAGGGGGTTTGTATGATTTTAACGTAGTGAAGCTGGATAAGGATGGCAACAGCAAATACCAGTTTGGCCGTAATGGTAAAATAACTACAGACGTATTTGGCTATGCCGATTACCTGTTTGCACTGGCACAACAGAAAGATGGGAAAATAATAGCTGCCGGTAGTTCAGAACAAATGTCAGGGGGTTATCCTTTCCCGTCAATGATAAGATATGTGGCCAACCCGGTAAATGGTGTGGAGGATGTGCATAAACAAAACCTCGTAAGTATATACCCTAATCCTTGCAATGGTATAGTGACTATAAAAGGAACTGCAGAAAGTGAGCTATATATCTACGATATGATGGGCAGGCTTTTGAAAAAAATATCACTGACAAGTAACAATAATTTTTCAGCTATTATATGCAACCTGCCCAAAGGATTTTCGATATTGAAAGATGCAGGCAATAACAGGGTGTACAAGATCGAAACATTATAATTATTTTTCAAACTATAAACCTGCAAAATGAAAAAAACGTATCTCTTCCTGGCGACTACATTACTATTATTCTATAACGCTTTTTCCCAGGCATCTTTTCTCGATAATAGCTTTGGTACTAATGGCCTGGTAACAGTACCTGCTCCGCCTAACCTTTATTTCCATGATGTAGTTATACGTGACGATGGAAAGATAATATGTGCTGTGCGCGATCTGGATAATTTTCGTGTGCACAGGTTCAATAGCGATGGGTCGATAGACGCACAGTTTGGAAATGTTGGAGTAGTGATGCAAACTACCGAGCAAAACCTAAAAAATTGCGTATCGCTGGCTATACAACCTGACGGTAAAATACTTGCTTTGTGTCTTAAAGATGGTAGAATGGCTATAACCCGACTAGATGATAATGGCGACTGGGATAATAGTTTTGGCGATCATGGGGTAGCTACTGAGAATACAGGCATGTTTGATGGTAGCGAGGGGAGTAAAATATTATTAAAGCCTGATGGTAAAATTGTAATCGTAGGTATTGGTATAATAACAGATCCATCGCCGTATAAATACCTACTAGTGGCTTTGCAATATGATAGTGATGGGACGCCGGATGAAAGCTTTGGTGATCATGGGTATGTTACAGAATATTATCATGACCAGCTGGTTTCGCCGCAAGTATATGCTGTTTTACAGAAGGATGGAAAAGTAGTTGTAGGATATAACAATTCCAGGATAGGTGCAAGCTCGTCACTTATTTTAACAAGATATAATTCGGACGGTACAAAAGATATAAGTTTTGGGACAGCCGGAACTGTAGTAAAAGAGCAATATGGTATGTATGGCCTGGTACTGCAAAGCGACGATAGAATTGTTTATAGGGGAGCGGCAGGTACATTGGAAACAACAAGGTTGAATACTAATGGAAGTGTAGATAATACCTACGGTATAAATGGTGTATCATCAGATATACCATTCACCAATTATTCCTTCATGCCTGATGGTATGTTGGTTCAAAGAAACAATAAGATACTGATGTGTAACCAGATAAACAATGGTACAATCTCGGCTACGGGTGATGGAATTGTAACCCAGTTTGACGAGAATGGCTTTTTAGTGCATGCTTTCGCAAGTAATGGCAGTGTTTATACAGATTTTAATGGCCTGACAGATGATTTTATATGTATGGCCATACAAAAGGATGATAAGATAGTTGCAGCAGGTATGTCATTCAGCCAAACAGGTAATTACTACTATTATTGCATAGCACGATATAATTCAAGTCTTCTGGGCGTAAATGAACTGCAGAAAACTAGAGAGGTAAAAATATACCCTAATCCTAATAGTGGTAATGTTGTAATCGAAGCTACTAAAGTTGAAGTGCTTTATGTTTTTAATATATCAGGACAGATATTACGTGCTGTTGAATTGAATAGTGCTAATGGTTATACTGCTACCATTGCAGGTTTGCCACAGGGTACAAGTATTGTGCGAAACAGAGATGGCGCAGTGATTGATAAAATAGTTACACTGGCTCAATAACATATATAAAACAAAGCCCCGCAAATTGCGGGGCTTTGTTTTATATATAAGAGAACTAAAATTATCATTTCAGTACGGTACGGCTGATAACAATACGTTGTACCTCGCTGGTACCTTCGTATATCTGTGTGATCTTCGCATCGCGCATCAGGCGCTCTACGTGGAATTCTTTTACATAACCGTAGCCACCGTGTATTTGTACCGCTTCGTTAGTGACAGTTTGTGCAATATCTGAAGCGAATAACTTAGCCATAGATGCAGACAATGTGTAATCTTGTCCCTGGTCTTTGGTCCATGCAGCTTTCAGGCACAGCAGGCGTGCAGCTTCAATTTGCGTAGCCATATCAGCCAGCTTAAAGGCGATAGCCTGGTGGTGAGATATTTCTTTACCGAATGCTTTACGCTCTTTAGAATATTTCAATGCCAGTTCATAAGCACCACTGGCAATACCCAATGCTTGTGAAGCGATACCGATACGGCCGCCAGCCAAAACCTTCATAGCAAAAGGGAAGCCGAATCCATCTTCGCCTATACGGTTTTCTTTAGGCACTTTCACATCGTGAAACATGATGCTGTGCGTATCGCTACCACGGATACCTAGTTTGTTTTCTTTAGCTCCTACGGTTACACCCGGCCAGTCTTTATGTACTATCAAGGCGTTGATACCTTTATGTCCTTTTTCAGGATAAGTTTGAGCAATCACTAAATAGTAAGATGCAGTGCTACCATTGGTGATCCAGTTTTTAATACCGTTCAGCAGGTAATAATCACCTTTATCTTCAGCAGTTGTACGTTGAGATGTTGCATCAGAACCTGCTTCCGGTTCGCTTAGCAGGAATGCACCTAGTTTTTGGCCGCTAGCCAGTTCTGTAAGGTATTTTTGTTTTTGTTCTTCATTGCCATAAGTTTCAAGCCCCCAGCATACCAAAGAGTTATTTACACTCATACACACAGAAGCAGAAGCATCTATTTTCGAGATTTCTTCCATAGCCAGCACGTAAGACACTGTATCCATGCCCGAACCACCATACTTAGGATCCACCATCATGCCTAAAAAGCCAAGTTCGCCCAGCTTTTTAATTTGTTCGGTAGGGAATTTCTGGTGTTCATCGCGCTCAATAACGCCCGGAAGCAATTCGTTCCTTGCGAAATCGCGGGCTGCCATTTGTACGGCTTTTTGCTCTTCTGTAAGTTGAAAATTCATATTATGAATATATGTGTATTAAAGCTTTAAAATAGTGGTGCAAACCTACATTTTTTCCTGTATAAACTAAAGTACAATCTGGTTTTTACCAGCTATCCTTTAGTTTTTCATATTCCGGTAACAACAGGCTGTAGCAATTGGAATCTGAATGTTCATCATTAATATAATAATGACCGCGCAGCACTCCTTCTAATTGAAAACCATACTTCTGCAACGCTTTAATTGATGGTATATTATCAGGAGCAGTTAGAGCTTCCGCCCTGTACAAGCCCATTTTCTCAAAGCCATAAATCAATACTGCCTTTAGTGCTTCGGATATGTAGCCTTTATTTCTTTGTTCAGTATCGGTTATATGATAACCTAATTCAGCCCGGTGATGTCGTGTATACCAGGTATGATACCCAATGCGCCCCAGTATTGTATTAGTGTCTTTGGTTACCATTATAAAATTCCTGAAGCTGATATGGTAGGTATGCAAACCCATACGGTGTTTTTCCTTTTCTATGGGTAATTCTTTATCCGTGTAGCCAAAATTAACCTTCAGTTCTTCGTCGGTCCAATTCCTGAAGGCATGATCCCAGTATTCAGGAGTTACTTCTTTAAGTATCATCCTTTCAGTATCGATAGTGGTTAAAGGCAAGTTATAAGTAGTCATTAGTATGAAATTGCTACAGTAAAAATAAGTGTATAAGAGAAATTGATTTGCCAAGCCAATTCTTGTACCTACATTTGTTATATAAAATAACTAATTAAAACGCACAACATGAAGAGAGTACTATTCCTTTTGGCAATTGCTGCCGCACCATTGTTAACAATGGCACAAACCAAGTGGACGCTTGATAAATCGCATTCATCAGTAAAGTTTACAATATCTCACCTGGTAATATCGGATGTGGAAGGCAGCTTTAAAATGTTTGATGGTGATCTGGAATCGACCGGCGCTGATTTTAATAATGCTAAAGTGAATTTTACAGTTGATGTGGCCAGTGTAAATACTGACGATGCAAAACGTGACGGGCATTTGCAAAGCGATGATTTCTTCAGCGCAGCAAAATATCCTAAAATGACCTTTAGCAGTACCTCTTTCAAAAAACTAAAGGGCAATATGTACTCGCTGGAAGGTAATCTTACTATACGCGATGTAACTAAGAAAGTAAAATTTGCGGTGGTACATGGCGGTACGGTAAAAGATCCGTATGGCAATACAAAGGCAGGCTTCAAAGCTACCACTACCATCAATCGCAGGGATTTTGGTGTAAGTTATGGCACTAAAGCAATAGTAGGTGACGACGTAAACATAACTGTGAACACAGAGTTCGCACAAGCTAAGTAAGTGGTTTTTTTCATATAGGTTAGGGTGATTTTAAAAAGTGGTGGGTTTGTCCCGCCACTTTTTTTATATGTGGAATTTCAGTTTTTTTTCATCTTTATACTATAGTGGCAGGCGCACATACATATAACCAAAGCGATGAAGAACTACTGAAGCTGTACAGAAGCAGTGGCGACAATCAATGGTTAGGCTTATTACTACAACGCTATACTTTATTGCTTTTAGGTGTGGGTATGAAATACCTGAAAGATAAAACTGCGGCAGAAGACGCCGTGCAGCATGTTTTTTTGAAAAGCCTTACACATTTGCCGCAAGAAGAGATACAGAACTTTAAAGGATGGTTGTATATACTAATGCGTAACCATTGCCTGCAACAGCTGCGCGATAAGCAGTACAAGGCCGATGACAGCATATTGCAAAATATAGGTGATGAGCAAACAGATATTGAAGAACTACAATGGAAAGACCGTACGCTGGAGCATATAGAGACAGCGTTGCAAGAGCTGAGCGAAGAGCAACGTAATACTATAGAAATGTTTTACTTGCAAAAGTTAAGCTACCAGCAAATAACCGACAGAACAGGGTTTAGTTTTCAGCAGGTAAAGAGCTATATTCAAAATGGAAAACGAAATTTGAAACTGTTATTGCTGAAGAAGGAAAATAATAATGACTGAGCTGAACGATATATGGAACAGTGGTAAGGGCAAACTGCCTGAAGATAAGCTGATGGCTTACTTGCAAGGCAAGCTATCACCGGAGGAACAGCATGAAGTAGAAGCATGGCTGGCTGAGGAAGGCATGGAGGCTGATGCGTTGGAGGGCTTGAAAGAACTGCCCGTATCGGAAACCAACCAACTGGTGAACAAGCTCAATTACCAGCTACGTGCTGAACTGAATAAGAAACCCCGCAGACGAAGTAAAGCTATTGCGGAGAATAAATGGGCATGGCTGGCCGTGGTCATTATACTTTTGCTATGTATAGTTGCGTATGTGGTGTTGCATATTGTTCTAAACAAGTAAGTTCTAATTAACTTCTTTTTTAATATTTAACTTTTAAAAAATCTGTACCTTGCATAGCAAGTCTGTAAAGGCTTTTAGTTAAAAAATCATGCAGCTTTCAGGTAAAAAAATAATATTAGCCGTTACAGGTAGCATCGCGGCATATAAGACGCCTCACTTGGTGCGGTTGCTTGTAAAAGCAGGTGCCGAAGTAAAGGTGATCACAACGCCATCGGCTGAAAACTTTGTAAGTGCATTATCGCTGGCAACAGTATCCAAACACCCTGTACATAGTAATGTAAGTGATGGCTCGGCATGGAATAACCACGTGGAGCTTGGGCGCTGGGCAGATGTAATGTTGGTAGCACCCTGCAGTGCCAATACACTGGCTAAAATGGCCAATGGTATTTGTGATAACCTGGTATGTGCCGTGTATTTATCGGCTATATGTCCTG
>CBFGNI010000051.1:0-14850 GCA_965650105.1 uncultured bacterium
CAAGATTATAACCGTTTAAAAATCTTTGTTCCAAGCCCTGCATACACATGCGGGGCTTTTATATTATGCAACTACCACTCTTTAGTTTTTGATATCTTTCGACAGCACTACATCCATCGGGATAACCTGGCCCTCAAGATAACTATCCAGCTTCCTGAACCCGTACGATTTCCCATCTGCGGAAAGGGCGATGATATAGACATCGAAGTACGGTGCTGTATAGAAGTTTAATGCCCTTACTGCATCGTTATAGTGTGTATAAAACCAGGCGAAGATGTACCTGTTCAAACTTTCGTATGGCGCTATAGCTATATCTTGTATAACTCCCCAATCCGACTGGTTATTGTAATACGTTGAACCTATTAGATGCTGGTAAGCATCTCTCTTAGCCTGTGCTTTAGCCTGTGTATAGGCTTCTGAAAAATTAACCATTAAACCCTCCTTTAATTTGTGTGTACCAACTCCAACACTAAATCCATTGGCCTCGACAAATAAAGTTCTAGAAAGCATGAATGGCCCGTGCCTTAGATAAAACCCTGAATATAATCGATGAATCTGCAAAGCTTACTTGTAATTGTGCTTACAAATTGTTTGCTTTATTAAAGGTAGTCTATATAAACCAATAATTATGTTAACGTGTAAAACAAGTATAAGATGGCAATTACAAATTGTTGCAGCACAGCAAGATAACTATTGTTATGTAAACGTTACCAAACTTTACTGTATGCTGCGTTACTTTATAAAGTATAAAAAATGAATTAATAAAAACAATAAATAATAGTATATTTGCTATGATAATTCACCTCGTTATCCCAGTTCTTTGACATATAAAAAAGCAATAATCGTTGTTCAATTTTGCTAAAAACGCAAAACCGGACATGCGGCATTTGGTCAATTAAACACAATCCCAATAAGTGTTTTAGTGCTTAAATGTCGCACAGAAAAAAAATTATTTTTTTATTATTTCAACAAAATTGAACAACAGATATAAAAGATGAGATATGAATAAAATGCCTGAAACAAGTCCAGGCATTTTATAACCAATATCTTTGATTGATTAGCTCTGCATAGCGGTTTTAAACTCGCTGGTAAAGTGGAATTCTATCTTCGGGTTGTTTTGTCTTTCCGTATTCAGGAACCATTCGCTTTGCGCCAGGTACACCAGGTTGCCATCTTTATCTTCCATTATGTTGCTTTGCTTAAAGCGCACAAAATCATCAATGGCTTTCTTATCACCGGTTATCCAGCAGGCTTTGTAAAATGCAAGCGGCACAAACGAACAAGACGCACCATACTCCTGCAACAGGCGGTACTGAATAACCTCAAACTGAAGCTCACCCACGCAACCAATTATCTTACGGTTGCCACCATGCTGGGTAAACAGTTGGGCTACACCTTCATCTGTAAGCTGGCGTATACCCTTATCCAGTTGCTTGGTCTTCATCGGGTCTTTGTTCACCAGTTCTTTGAATATCTCTGGCGAGAAAGTTGGTATACCCGTGAACTGCATCATCTCCCCTTCGGTAAGCGTATCGCCTATCTTGAAGTTGCCGGTATCAAACAAACCAACCACATCGCCGGGAAACGCATCTTCAATGATCTCCTTATCGCGTGCCATGAAAGAGTATGGGTTGCTGAAACGAACATCTTTATTAAGCCTGGTATGTTTAAAATAAGTATTACGTGAGAACCTGCCCGAACATACACGCAGGAAGGCTATTCTATCGCGGTGGCGGGGATCGAGGTTGGCGTGTATCTTAAAGATGAAGCCTGTGAACTTATCTTCATCGGGCGACACGTAGCGTTTATCAGTTGCACGGCCAAGTGGCTTTGGTGCAATATTGATGAAGGTATCCAGCAGCTCTTTTACACCAAAGTTGTTAACGGCACTGCCAAAGAACACGGGACAAAGTTTGCCCTCCAGGTAGGCATCGGTATCCAGTTCGCCATACACGCCTTGCAGCAGCTCAACATCTTCACGAAGCTGGTCAGCATCGCGCTTGCCTATCTTCTCATCCAGCAGGTTGTCGGTAAGGTTAGGTATAGGTACAGTATTATCTTCAGTTGCCTTCTGGCTGGCCGTAAACAGGTTCAGGCTGCTATCGTACAGGTTATACACCCCTTTGAACTCTTTACCCATATTGATAGGCCAGCTCAGCGGGTGCAACGACAAATGAAGCTCTTTCTCTATCTCATCAAGCAGATCGAAAGGGTATTTACCATCCCGGTCCATTTTGTTCACAAATACGATGATCGGCGTATCGCGCATGCGGCATACCTCTACCAGTTTGCGGGTTTGGTCTTCCACACCGTTCACGCTGTCTATCACTAGTATCACACTATCCACAGCGGTCAGCGTACGGTAAGTATCTTCAGCAAAGTCTTTGTGGCCGGGTGTATCCAGCAGGTTGATAAGTGTGTCACGGTATTCAAAGCTCATTACAGAGGTAGCCACCGAGATACCTCTCTGGCGTTCTATCTCCATAAAGTCGCTGGTAGCATGTTTCTTTATCTTATTGCTCTTTACCGCACCTGCTACCTGTATGGCACCACCAAACAGCAGCAGTTTCTCGGTAAGGGTTGTTTTACCCGCATCGGGGTGCGATATAATGGCAAACGTACGGCGACGGCTAATTTCTTTCTCGTATTTCATTTGGAAGTGCAAAATTGCGAAAACTAAGCCAGTTTTCGGCTATTAATAGTTAGAAGCTCAGGATGTTCTTTGAAAAACAGGTTAATATTTACCTAAATGTGAGAAACTTAAGGTTGACGGATTTTGCTATTTTTTTACTTTAGCTCCTGAATTTACCCCTCATATGAGTTTGACCTCCCTTCAAGACGACCTGCTACGCGATTTTAAAGATCAGAAAGAAATGATCTATCAACAGATAAATCTGTTTGACCCTCTTGGTACAAGGCTGAGGCAGCCGGCTGCACAAAGACTTGCCAGTAAAGGCGCACTGATATTCACAGAGATACTTTGCTACTCGCTTTCTGCGGGTTCTGTTGCATTCGCAATATTTCTTGATAAAATACACCCATTCTATATTCTGTCAGAATTACGCTATCGTAATGAATACCGTTCTCTGGGATGGATGAATATCGAGACCTTTAATATTGCTGTATATGCGCTGATAGGTATAATAGCCACCTTGTTTTATATAATAGCACGTTGCATGCGCCACCTGAGGCTTAAAAATGATATACTGCATTTTGCAGGTAAGCAAATAAAAGAACTGGTGGGCGAACATCTGAAACGCAAAGCGGCGATTGAGGCTATAGAACAAAGGCATTTTACTGAACTGCCCAACCTACCATCCGCATACCCTGGCAGCAGAAGCAGTATATGGAGTAATGAAGACTTGCTCCTATAACAAAAAAGACATTACCCACAATAATAAAGCCTGCATGAAGCAGGCTTTATATATTCATAAAATAGTGTATGTTATCGTGTCCAGATAGATGCTTCACCTATATTAAGGCCATAATCATTTATAGCACCATCCAGCATTTTTACTGAATATATAACCTTCATTTGCCCGTACCTGCCATAGAAGGTATTTTCAGGCAACCAGCCCTTACCTTGTATTACGTAGCCGTTTACGTTTTGCTGAGGTATAAAAAGGCTATCGCCTTTTATATTAACCACAACTTCGCTACCTTCTTTAAACAAATTATTGAAGTTTCTGATCTTCATTTCAGTCATGGTAGTTCCATCTTCTACTACATCGTATTGTGCATTATTGGTGTTATGCGTACCTTTTTCAAATACAGTCCATACACCTTTAAATTTATCGCGTGTAATAGTTTCGCATTGATAGCCTTCGTAGCCGGGTAAACAAATGCAGGTGCCTTCTTTACAAGTACCGCCATAAGCGCATACTATAGCTTTACATTTATCGCGTTGGCACGATGTATATGTAACTGCAGAAAATGCAGTAAGAGCGCCCAGCGCAGAAAGAATTATAGTTTTAAAACGGGCTTTCATTAACGCAGAATGTTTTAACAAAGCTTAAAGATAGAAGAAACAATTTTAAAATGCAACCCACCCGAAAATTTATCTGCCAATCTGCCTCAAACCCAATATTAACAAGCTATTGCAGCCAAATATTTAATTAATTATCAAGAGTTTTTATCAACTGTAAATTAATAGTTAATCTATCGTTCCGTTTCTGCCTTGTATGCTTTAATACCTTTAAATATAGCCAGAGCTACTTCATACTGGCCTTTTTCTGAATTCAGGTATGTTTCTTCGGTAGGGTTATTAATGAAACCTATTTCTATAAGTACACCAGGCATTGCACTACCTGCCAGCACTTCCAGCCCCTTTTGTTTTACACCCAGGTCGGCACGCCCCTGTGCGCCAAATTGCTGTTGTATATATGTACCCAGGGAAATACTTTTACCCAGAAAGGCCTGGGAATATTGTGCTACTACAATTGCAGTCTGCGGATCATCTTCATTCAGCAAACCCGGCTCGTCTGCAATGGTTTCTCCGTATTCACCAATAGCGTTCTCTTTTTGCGAGTTTCTGTGCAGCCCTAATACGTAGGTTTCCGTACCGCTGGCGGTAGTTTCGTGGCTGCGTATGGTACGGTACACCTGTTGTCTTACCTTCTTCTTGCCTTTCTTTACAGTTCTGTATCCTGCCGGTACACGGGTTACTTTATCGGCTGTAGAGTTGACGTGAACTGACAAAAAAAGGTCGGCACCGGCACGGTTAGCTATCTCGTGGCGCTCGGGTAAGGTTGGGTATATATCGGTTGTGCGGGTATATAATATTTGTACATCCTTCAGGCTGTCCTTTATCATTTTGCCCAATCGCAGCGATACAGCCAGGGTAAGATCCTTTTCATGTGAAAATTTACCATGTGCGCCACCGTCCTGCCCTCCATGGCCTGCATCAATAACGATCTTTTTTATTTTCTTACTAGCTGCAAATGCTATATATGGAGATACACTTAATAAAAACAAAAAAATAAGATGCCTAATACGCATAATAAACAGGAATACATTAGAGTTACAGATAAAAATACAAATTCATAAACGTACCATTTCAAATAACTATTTTTGTGCCCGTTCATGAACCCCAGTGGTAAAACTATTCTAAAATCTGACATTGTAAACCGGCTACGGTTTATCGGGGTTTTTGCATTTATATTCTTCTTAACGAATATAAGTTTTGCACAGTCACGTAGTATCGAAAAGCACGTTGAGGCCACAAATATAAGCACTGATTCTTTAGCTGCCGATACAAGTATTGTTAATGATAGTATTGCATTGGACAGCCTTGCAACTGACACACTTGCTGGCGATAGTACTAATAAAGCCGATCTGCAATCGCGTTTAGGCATTACTATATCAGGCGATGCACTGCCTTCCACAGTTACCTCAGAAGCACGTGACTCTGCCGTGCTTGATATGAGCCAGAATATATTTTACTTGTACGGCACAGCGAAGGTAAACTATGAAGACCTTCAACTGGAGGCGGGTGAAATAGTATATAACCAAAGCGGCAATATGGTAACCGCTGCACCGAATTTTGATAGTATAGGCGTATCGAAAACAAAACCAACATTCACACAAGGCTCAGAAAAATTCACTTACGATTCGCTTCAGTACAATTTTAAAAGCAAACGCGCCATTGTACGGAATGTACGCAGCCAATATGGTGAGGGCTATGTTTTTAGCGAACAGATAAAGCGCAACCCCGACCAATCGATATACGGCCTGCATAATATATATACCACCTGTGCGCTGGATACACCGCACTTTGGTATATACGCAAAAAAAATAAAGGTAATACCCAACAGGGTAGCTGCAACGGGGCCGGCCAATATTGCTATTGAGCAGGTACCTACCCCATTATTTCTGCCATTTGGCTTGTTCCCCATTACGCAAGGCCAGCGTTCCGGCTTCAGACTGCCTACCTATACGGTAGAGGAACAACGTGGCCTGGGCCTTGTAAATGGCGGCTACTATTTTAATATTAATGAATACGTTGACCTTTTACTGCAAAGTAATATATACTCGAAAGGTAGCTACAGCGTATCGGGCGTAAGTACTTATACCAACCGCTATCGTTATGCGGGTGGTATCTCTTTTTCTTATGCCTATAATAAAGTAGGTGAAAACTACGAACCCAATGCAAGCATCAGTAAAGATTTCTTACTGAACTGGCAACACCACAGCGATGCAAAATCGAGGCCGGGCGTGCGTTTCGACGCATCGGTAAATGCGGGCACATCCAGCTTCTATGCACTGAACACCTATACGGTAAACCAGTTGCTTACCAACCAGTACAACTCGAACATTACTTATACTAAAAGCTGGCAGAATAAGCCTATATCACTATCGGTGGGCGCACGCCATAGCCAGAACACATTATCGGGCCTGGTAGAGGTAACGTTACCGGAAGTAAACTTCTATGTATCGCAATTCAACCCATTTCAAAGCAAGAATAGCACAGGCACACACTGGTACGATAAAATAACAACCCAGTACACCCTTAACGCCATTAACAAGATAAATTTTTACGATAGTAGTTTCAGCTTCGCAAGGCTGGGCATTAGCGATTTTCAAAATGGCATAGTACATACTATACCCGTTAATGCAACCTATAATGTATTACGTTTTATAAACCTGGGTATCAATGCTACTTATAAAGAGTACTGGCTTACACAGAAGATATACCAGGCATACAACCCCAGCCTTGATAAAGTGGACTCTACTATGTATAGGGGGTTTTATACTGCACGCGATTTTACATCGGGACTTACAGCCAATACCAGAATATACGGGCTGAAGATGTTTAAAAAAGGTAAGCTGATGGGCATACGGCACGTGTTAAGCCCAAATGCCTCACTTACATTTTCGCCCGACTATGGCGCAGACCCTTTTAACTATGGCTACCGCACTTATATAAATGGTACCTCTAATACTTACGAATACCGTTCTGCTTTCGATGGTTCGGTTGTGGGAACACCTGGTAACCAGTATGGCAACTTCAGCAGCCTGCTGGGTTTTGGTATAGACAACAATCTGCAAATAAAGGTGCGTACCAGCGATAGCAATGGATTTAAAAATGTACGACTGATAGATAATTTCAGGATAGGTACTGCTTACGACCTGGCTAAAGATTCGTTTAACTGGTCGCCTATTGCATTTAGTTTTGCTACAAATATATTGGAGAAGGTAAATATAACAGCTGCCGCCTCTTGGGACCCCTATGTATTTGATTATGCACTTGGACGCAGAACCCAGCAGAAATCGTGGAATAATGGCAAAGGTTTGGGACGTTTCCAGGGTGGTAATATTACCGCGCAAGCCAGCTTCCACTCTGTACAGAAAAAAGACAGGAATAAAAATGCCGACGCACAAAGTGAAGAATTTAAACGACTGATGGAATTTGGCAGGTACGATGACTACGTAGATTTCAACATACCCTGGAACCTGAACATGTCTTATTCCTTACAAATAAGCAACCAATACCAGCTTGCAACAAAAAAAGACAGCCTGATACTAAATAATACGCTCATGTTTGGTGGCGATTTTAACCTGACACCGCAATGGAAACTAGCCATAAACAGCGGGTACAACCTTAGCGAAAAACAATTACAGCTTACATCGATAGATATATACCGCGACCTGCATTGCTGGGAAATGCGGCTGGGTGCCGTGCCGTTTGGCCCGCGCAAGAACTACAATTTCACCCTCAACGTAAAGGCATCGGTATTGCAAGACCTGAAACTATTGCGGCGGCGTGACTTCCGCGACGCGCTGTAACTAACCATATATGGTGATATTATATAGTTAGCGTATTGAATTCGTGTTTTGACCTCCAATTGATTATTTTTGCAGCACATAATTTTAAAAAAGTTATAAAACGCTAGTTATGGCAATAGTTGACCTGGTAATGCCCAAAATGGGAGAAAGTATAATGGAGGCCACTGTTTTGAAGTGGCACAAACAGCCCGGTGATAAAGTGAAGATGGATGAGACCATGCTGGAAATTGCCACAGATAAAGTTGATAGTGAAGTACCATCTACCGCTGAAGGCACTGTAACTGAAATACTGTTTAAAGAAAACGATGTAGTACCCGTAGGTACTGCTATAGCCCGTATAGATACTGCAGGTGGCGCAGCACAAGCCGCATCGGCGCCACAACCTGCAGCTGCGCCGGCGCCAGCACCCCAGCCCACGGCAGCCCCACAACCGGCGCCTGCACAATACAACGCGCCTGCTGCTACAGGTACAACCGGTGGCAACCGCTTCTACTCGCCGCTGGTACTGAATATTGCCGGTAAAGAAGGTATAGGCATGGCTGAACTGGAAAATATACCGGGCACAGGCAATGAAGGACGCGTAACCAAAAAAGATATACTGGATTATGTAGCAAACCGTGGCAACGCACCTCAACAAGCTGCGCCTCAACAAGCTGCACCACAGCAACAAGCTGCCCCCGCAACCGCGCCAGCGCAAACTACTGCTGCCCCTGCTTCTACAAGCAACTACGGGGGTAATGTGGAAATAATAGAAATGGACCGCATGCGTAAGCTGATAGCCGACCACATGGTACGCAGCAAGGCTACTTCGCCACACGTTACCAGCTTTACAGAAGCCGATGTGACGAACATTGTACAATGGCGCGAGAAGGCAAAGAAAGAATTTGAAAAGAAATATGGTGAGAAGATCACCTTTACACCCATATTCATCGAAGCTATTGTGAATTGCATCCGCAAATTCCCGATGATAAACAGCAGTTTAGACGGTGATAAAATAATAGTTAAGAAAGATATCAACATAGGTATGGCTACGGCTTTGCCAAGCGGTAACCTGATAGTACCTGTTATCAAAAATGCAGATACTAAAAACCTGCTAGGCCTGAGCCGCGATGTAAATGGTATGGCCAATGCCGCACGCAGCAATAAACTAAAAGCAGACGATACACAAGGAGGTACATTCACAATGACCAACGTAGGTACTTTTGGCAGCCTGATGGGTACGCCTATTATCAACCAGCCACAGGTAGCAATACTGGCCGTGGGCAGCATAAAAAAGCGCCCAATGGTTATTGAAACAGAACATGGCGATGTAATAGCCATCCGCCACATGATGTACCTGTCGCTAAGCTACGACCACCGTATAATAGATGGCTCATTGGGCGCCAGTTTCCTAACAGCAGTTGCTAACGAACTGGAAGCATTCGACCCCAAAAGAGATATCTAAGCGATATTAAATTTTATAAACAGAGCGCGTAACTTTATCCTATGTTACGCGCTTTTTTATTTGTTGGTCTGGGTGGTTGCGTAGGCAGCATGGCCCGCTATGGCGTTGGCCAGTTGATAAGCAAATTTGCCGGCCAGCAGTTTCCTGTTGCCACATTTACTATCAACCTTTTAGGATGCTTTATCATAGGGCTGCTTTATGGTGTGCTTCAGCGAAACACATGGCTTACTGATACGGGGTGGCTGATTGCGGCAACGGGCTTCTGTGGGGGCTTTACAACGTTTTCTTCGTTTGCTTTAGATGGTATTATCCTTACACGAAACCAACTCATCAGTTCGGCAGTCATTTATACTTTACTAAGTGTAGTATTAGGCATTCTATTGTGCCGCGCAGGCATATGGCTTGTTGCTAGGAATGCTTAATAATCCAGCCCGCTGATACGCTGGTCTTGTAACATTTTCTTTACAATGATCTCATGTTTTTCGTGGCTCGCACGTACCAGCCATGTAGTTATGATACAATCCTCGTCTTTTTCAGTTTTTGCGGAAAGTAGTTTATATGCTTTATCGCTAAAAAATTCATCGTAAGCAAGATACTCTTCACCGGGTACATGTTTGTACTTTACTACATAGTGACGTATCTCCGATACTTTTTCAAAGAAATGTTCAAAATATTGTAACCCAACAAGTACCATCCAAATAATAGCTGTTGTACCAATACCTAACCAATACTGGCCAATACCTATAGCTATACCTACCGCAGCGGCTGCCCATACAGTAGCTGCAGTAGTTAGCCCCCGCACAGTTTGCTCGTCTTTAAAAATAAGCCCGGCACCTATAAAGCCAATACCTGTAACTATGTTCGATGCAATACGATCGCCTGAAGAACTGCCGCCCATTTTATAGGAAACTATGGCAAACAGGCATGCACCCAAACAAACCAGCATAACTGTACGCAAACCTGCCGATTTACCTCTCCACTCACGCTCAAGACCTATTACGCCACCCAGGGCGCCCGCAAGCAATACTCTTTCAATCTCTTCAATAAGTATATCCATAGAACTAATAAAAAGTAAAAAAATTAAGCCATTGTTGCGTTTGCGCTGCTTTTTTGATTTATCGGGCTGCGTTTGCTAATTTAGCAACCCCAAACGTACATTTTTCCATGATCGAAATAAAAGTACCCACTGTCGGCGAATCTATTAGCGAAGTTACCCTTGTAAAATGGCTGAAAAAAGAAGGAGAATGGGTAGAGCGCGACGAACTGATATGTGAGCTGGAATCGGAGAAAGCAACATTCGAACTAAACGCTGAACAGGCCGGCGTACTACACATAGTAGCAGAAGAAGGCGCTACGCTGAATATTGGCGACGTAGCCTGCAAAATAGATGAAAGCGCAGCTAAACCTGAAGGTGCTGCTGCACCCGCTGAAGAAGCACCTAAAAAAGAAGAAAAAACAGAAACAAAGGTTGCCGATAAAGCACCGGCTAAACCTGCCACTGTTGCTGAAAGCAAAACCGCCCCTGCAAAAAGCGATGTAAAAGCAACGCCTGTTGCTACTGCTATAATGAGCGATAAGCAGGTGAAGCCTACTGACGTGAAAGGCAGTGGCAGTATGGGCCGTATTATGAAGCAGGATGTGCTGGATGCACTGGCTAACCCCGGCCGTAAAGGTGGTGATGCCGCATTTACACGGGAAGACAAACGCGAAAAAATGAGCAACCTGCGTAAAACAGTATCACGCAGGCTGGTGGAAGCTAAAAATACCACTGCAATGCTCACCACTTTTAACGAAGTGGATATGACGCGCATTATGGAGATACGCAAGCAGTATAAAGACACATTCAAAGAATCGCATGGTGTGAACCTGGGCTTCATGTCTTTCTTCGCAAAAGCTTGTTGCTATGCCTTGCAGGAATGGAAAGCAGTAAATGCATATATAGACGGTGAAGAAATAGTGTATCATGAGTATTGCGATATATCTATCGCAGTATCGGCACCTAAGGGCCTGGTAGTACCTGTAATACGCAATGCTGAAAGCCTGAGCATGGCGCAGATAGAAGCTAAAGTTGGTGAACTGGCCAAGAAAGCACGCGAAAATAAACTAACAATAGACGAAATGACCGGTGGTACATTCACCATTACCAATGGTGGTGTATTCGGCTCTTTAATGTCAACACCTATTATCAACATACCACAATCGGCAATATTGGGTATGCATAAAATACAAGACAGGCCAATGGCTATAAACGGTAAAGTGGAAATACGCCCCATGATGTATGTAGCCCTTAGCTACGACCACCGTATCATCGATGGCCGTGAGTCTGTTAGCTTCTTGGTACGTGTAAAAGAACTTTTAGAAAATCCTGAACTACTTCTTATAGGCCAGGATCCTGTAAAAGCACTTTTAGAGCTTTAGTACACTTCCTCTTCCATAAAAAAAAGGGTGCCTTTTTCGAAAAAGGCACCCTTTTTTTATATTAACAACTAATGTAAGTACATGATTTTCATATTAATTTGAGATTAATAAAAACCTAAAAAGAGCCATACTTCTAAAAATGTAATTAATATTAAATTAAAAAAACGTTAAATTAGAGTCCATTCTAACCAAAAAAACCGATGCAATGAGAAAACTAGGTACTAATGTCCTTTTCATGCTGGTTGCTATATTGTGCATAACCAATACCAGTTTTGCACAATGCGCTCTCGGCTCAGCCTATCAATTCGGGTCTACATTAAACCCAACAACTATCCTAACCCCGGTTACGCTAACCGGCACATGGAAACAAAATATAGTTTCCGTAAATGTAGTTGCAGGTAACAGATATTCAATTGGCAATTGCAATAGTGTAAATGGCACTAACCCATCGCCTGCCGGCGGCACTTCTATAACAGTTAGAGATGCTATGACCTCCAGCTCTACCGTAATAGCCTTTGCTTCGGGCGCCGGTCAGCAATGTGCCACGTTTATTGCGCCCTCTACAGGCACAGTATATGCTTATTTTTACGATGATAACTGTAATAACGAAACAATCAGCTTTACCAGCGGGGCGGTTTGGGAAGGCTGTGTACCGCCAATGACACTTACTGCCAGCAATGTAACGCCAGTATCGGCTACATTAAGCTGGGCGCCAGGCAACACTACGTCGCCTGTTGGCTATGAATATGCTATTACTACTTCACCTACCCCTCCGGGACCTATAGGTGCACCTACCGGGGTAACAGCAACTACCAATACTTCAGTTATTGAAAACGGTTTAGCCCCCAGCACTACTTATTACCTGCACGTACGACAGGATTGCGGCCCTCCCGATGGCTGGTCAGGTTTTAGCACTAAAATGTTTATCACACCAGCTATTCCACCATGTAAAGCCCCAACAGGCATAAAAATCACCAATCTTGCCACAACATCGGCAACTGTTAACTGGAATGCTGCTGACAACTCTGCAAGCTATGACTACATGATAGACCAGGACAGAAATGACCCTGCAAGCAGTACGGGCCTTACCAACACAATTATTACTTCAGCTAATATTACAGGCCTGGCACCAGGCGAAGTATATTACATACACCTGCGTAATGACTGTACCGGTTTTTTAACTACAACTAACTATTCCGCCTGGGCATTGGATTCATTTGAAACCCCCGTGCCTTGCGTGGCACCTACGCTTAAAGTTGACTATATCAACAGCGACCAGGCTGTAGTATACTGGGATCCTGTACGTAGCGCAACAGAATACGAATATGCTATTACTAAATCGGCAGCATCACCTGCAATAGGTACAGTTATTGATAAAACATCTTTACTGCTTAACGCACTAAACGACGGTGTTACTTACTATGTACATGTACGCAACAATTGCAATAGCTTAAACATTCTTGATACATCGCCATGGTCAACCATTTCTTTCAAAACATTTCCGCTAAATGTTCAGGATGTAAATAATATGCCTTTTGCCATCACTGTATATCCTAACCCTGTTAACGATGTATTGACACTGGATATAAAAGGCAAACTAAATACTAATACAACAGCATTAATAGTTGATATAACAGGTAAAGTATTAATAAACACAATAATCAACAATCGTACTACTGATATCGATGTATCTGCACTACCTGCCGGCAACTATATTTTAAAGTATAGCGATGGCAGTCACGACCAGGTAATAAAAGTGACCAAACAATAATTTGTATTTGTAATTATTTAGTTAAAGCTGCCTTTAGAGGCAGCTTTTCTTTTTTGTTAACCTGTACATATCATATTCAACAATTATCTTTGCCAGCGTAAAAAATCAATAATCAATTATGAGTTTCATTACAGACATCGTTGCCCGCCAGGTACTGGATAGCCGTGGCAACCCTACCGTAGAAGTAGATGTACACACAAGCGATGGCCACATGGGCCGCGCAGCAGTTCCATCGGGTGCAAGCACAGGCAAGCACGAAGCAGTAGAACTGCGCGATGGCGCTAAGAAAACCTATATGGGTAAGGGTGTACTGAAAGCGGTAGGTAATGTAAATGATACTATAGCTGAAGAATTGTATGGCTGGGACGTAACCGACCAACGCGGTATTGACCAGGCTATGCTGGATATGGATGGATCTGACAATAAAGGCAAACTGGGTGCTAACGCTATACTTGCCGTAAGTATGGCCGCTGCCAAGGCCGCCGCTAAAGCTACCGGCCTTTCATTGTACCGCTACGTAGGTGGTGCAAATGCCAAGACACTGCCTGTACCTATGATGAACATCCTGAACGGTGGTGCACATGCTGATAATAAAATAGACTTTCAGGAATTTATGGTAATGCCAATTGGCGCATCTTCTTTCAGCGAAGGTTTACGTTGGGGCGTTGAAATATTCCATACCCTGAAAAGCGTACTGAAAGATAAAGGCTATTCTACCAACGTAGGTGATGAAGGTGGTTTCGCACCGGATATACAAAGCAACGAAGAAGCTATAGAAACAGTACTGAAAGCTATTGAGAAAGCAGGTTACAAACCCGGCGAACAGGTTGCCATAGCAATGGACGCTGCGAACAGCGAACTGTATGATGAGAAGAGCAAAAAATACATCTTCCACAAATCGAGCGGCGTAAAAATGAGCAGCGAAGAACTGGTGGAATATTGGGTAAAATGGTGCAAAAAATATCCTATAATAAGCATTGAAGATGGTATGGCAGAAGATGACTGGAAAGGCTGGAAAATGCTGACTGATGCTTTAGGCAATAAAGTACAATTGGTAGGCGATGATCTGTTTGTTACCAACGTGAACCGCCTGGAAAAAGGTATTAAAGATGGTGTAGGTAATGGCCTGCTGGTAAAAGTAAACCAGATAGGCACACTATCGGAAACCATTGACGCTGTAACAATGGCGCAACACGCTTCTTACAACACAATTATGAGCCACCGCAGTGGCGAAACTGAAGATTACACAATTGCAGATCTTGCAGTAGCACTTAATTGCGGACAAATAAAAACAGGTTCAGCAAGCCGCAGCGACCGTATGGCTAAATACAACCAATTACTACGTATAGAAGAAGAGCTTGGCAACAATGCATATTATCCGGCAAAAGCCCTTAAATTTGGTAAATAAGCATTACAGTTTATGAAAAAAGCA
>CBFGNI010000052.1:0-14582 GCA_965650105.1 uncultured bacterium
TGGTGGCTATGGTAACGGCACCTGTCATACCTGCTTCTGCTACAATCTGGGCTTCACGGCCGTGTTGTTTGGCATTCAGTACGTTGTGGGGTATTTTCTTCTGTTGCAACATGCGGCTTAGTAGTTCCGATACTTCAACCGATGTAGTACCCACCAGCACCGGGCGGCCTACGCCACGCAATGCTTCTATCTCATCAATAACTGCTTTATACTTTTCGCGCTTGGTCTTGTACACAAGGTCTTGCTGGTCTTTGCGCGATATAGGTACGTTGGTGGGAATGCTGACCACTTCCAGTTTGTATATTTCCCAAAGCTCACCTGCCTCTGTTTCGGCAGTACCGGTCATACCAGCCAGCTTGTGGTACATACGGAAGAAGTTTTGCAGCGTAACCGTTGCGAAGGTTTGCGTGGCGGCTTCCACATCTACATTTTCTTTTGCTTCAATAGCCTGGTGCAAGCCATCGCTATAGCGGCGGCCATCCAATATACGGCCTGTTTGCTCATCTACTATCTTCACTTTACCATCCATCACCACATACTCTATATCCTTATCGAATAAAGTGTAAGCTTTAAGTAATTGTTGCACCGAGTGTATGCGGTCGGCTTTAATAGCATAGTCTTGCAGCAATGCATCTTTTCGCTGCGCTTTTTCTTCTGTTGTAGCGTCTGATTTTTCAATTTCAGCCAGCTCGCTACCTATATCAGGTAAAATGAAGAAATCGGCATCTTCGCCCGATGCGGTAATAAGCTGCAATCCTTTTTCAGTAAGGTCAACGCTATTTTGTTTTTCGTCGATAGTGAAATATAATTCGCTATCGATAACAGGCATATTGCGTTTTTGTTCGCCTATATAATAGTTCTCTGATTTTTGCAGTATCTGGCGGTTGCCTTCTTCACTGAGGTATTTAATAAGTGCGCTGTTCTTAGGCAATCCACGGAAGGCACGGTACAAATGCAGCCCACCTGTATCTTTGTCTGTTTTGCCTTCTGCTATCAATTTTTTAGCTTCTGTAACACTTTGGTTGGTTACTTTTCTTTGTGCTTCCAGCAGGCGTTCAATACGTGGCTTCAATGCGTGGAACTGTTGTTCGTCGCCTCGGGGCACAGGCCCTGAAATGATAAGCGGTGTACGCGCATCATCTACCAATACGCTATCCACCTCATCCACCATAGCATAATGGTGTTTACGTTGCACCATTTCATCGGGGTGGTGTACCATGTTATCGCGCAGGTAGTCGAAGCCAAATTCGTTATTGGTACCATAAGTGATATCGGCCATATATGCCTTACGGCGCATAGGGGAGTTGGGCTGGTGTTTATCGATACAATCGACCGTAATACCTAAGAATTCAAATAAAGGGCCATTCCATTCCTGGTCACGACGGGCCAGGTAATCATTTACCGTAACTATGTGTACACCTTCGCCGGGCAAGGCATTGAGATAAGAGGGCAGGGTAGAAACAAGCGTTTTACCTTCACCTGTTGCCATTTCTGCAATTTTACCTTCGTGCAGGGTTATACCACCTATCAGCTGTACGTCGTAATGCAGCATGTTCCAGGTTACAGGTGTACCCGCAGCATTCCATGTGTTTTGGTAAATAGCTTTGTCGCCTTCTATACGCATGTTATCGCGTTCCATTGCTAGCTCCCTGTCAAGGTCGGTAGCGGTAACAACCAGTTCTGTATTTTCTTTAAAGCGGTGCGCAGCTTCTTTTACTACCGCAAAAGCCTCTGGTAGTATTTGCTCCAGTATCACTTCTATTTGCTCATCGCGCTTTTTTATCAGCTTGTCAACCTCAATATATATTGCTTCACGCGTATGCAGTTCCGCTTCCGGATGATCATCGGCAGATGCTTTTTGCGCAGCTATTTCAGCATCTATATCTTTCAGGTGTTCTTTAATACGTTGGCGAAACTCCTGCGTTTTATTACGTAGCTCGTCGTGCGAGAGAGATTGGAGTGTACCGTAAACACGGTTTATCTCATCTACTATGGGCTGTATGCGTTTTACATCTTTATCAGACTTATTGCCGCCAAACAGTTTCGAAAGAAAACCTATCATTCTAAAATTTTTCTTGAGTCTTAAATAGTTGTTAGTGTCTAATCAGGTAAATTAGTGGCAAATTAATACGGCCAGCCTCATTACACCCCTATGGTAACAAAAGCCATGCAATTTTTTTTAACTGACAGGCTGGCACTTTGGGGCTTCAAAACTACGCCAAATAGAGCATTTGACCAAGCTGGAGGGTAGGATTAACAGGGGGCTAAAAATTTTTTTCTTACAAACCCTTGCAAGGCAAGAAAAATTTTATGTATTTTGGAAACCAATTAAGAAAAAAGCGCACAATTATGAAAAAAACTTTCATCCTCGTTACTACTATATTGGCTTCGGTTTTTGTTGCAAATAAAGGTTTTGCCCAAGAGCAGGAAGATGCGGAACTTGTGAGAGTTTACCGTTGGTATAATCCCGAAGATCAGAACTATATAACTGTTGCTGATGGTGAACACCAGGATGGCCAAATGTTGAACTGGAAATGGAAGGATAAAACTTTAATGTTTGTTGCATACCGCAATCCTGCCCCCGGCCGCGTAGCTGTATATAGCTGGTACAACCCAGATACTAAAGACTACACAAGCATTGCTGAAGATGAATTTACTGATGACCAAATGATGAAAATGGGTTATTCAGCCAAGCATATTCAATTTTATGCGCTTACACGCCGTGGTGCTAATACCGTTAGCGTTTACCGCTGGAACGTGGTGAAAAACCATGACTGGGTAACTATACCCGACGATAGCAACACTGATGCTTACTATAAAAAAGGCTACAAGCATAAAACATTCCAATACTACGGTATTGCGCGTGGTACAGATGCCGGTGTGTACAACCAACTATAATTATTACTTCATTGTAAATAGAAAAGGCAGCCATAAAGGCTGCCTTTTGTTATATGTGTTTTGTGCTATAGAACCTGTACAATTAAAAACTTTAAATACTGCGTTGTAGGTACGTGCCAAAGTATGGGGTGGTCTGAAGCCTGTGTTTGCCAGGTTACCTGCCTAATTTTTCGGCGTGCATCTTTAGCTGCCATATCAATGGTTTTCAGGAACAGATCGGGCGGTACCAGGTTGGTGCAAGAAGCTGTGACAAGAAAGCCACCCGGTTTTACCAGCTTCATACCCCTTAGGTTTATCTCTTTATAGCCTGTTATAGCTTTCTGGATATTCTCGCGGCTTTTGGTGAAAGCAGGCGGATCGAGCATCACCACATCGTACCGTTTGCCATCTTTCACCCATTGTTTCAATACATCGAAAGCATTTACAGTCTCAAATTTGCAATTGTCAAAGCCATTTAGTTCAGCATTGCGGCGGGCGGTGCTTACAGCCTTTTCCGATATATCCAGCCCTATTACAGATTTGGCACCGTAGTGCGCTGCATGCATAGAGAAGGTTCCTGTATAGCAAAATGCTTCAAGCACATCGGCATCTTTAACTATGTGCTGTATATAGCGGCGGTTATCCTGCTGATCGAGAAAATAGCCTGTTTTCTGCCCGTTCACTATATCTACATGGAATTTAAGCCCATTCTCATTGATGATAATGTCGGTATCGAAAGGTTCAGAGAGGAAACCTTTTATTTGTTCCATGCCTTCCAGCTCGCGGACAGGCACGTCGTTACGTTCATAAATCCCTTTTGGTTTAAATATTTTTTGCAGGGCGGCTACAATGGCAGGTTTCCATTTATCGATGCCTAAAGCAAGGGTCTGTATGACAAAATGGTCGTTGAACTTATCGATAATAAGTGCGGGCAACTGGTCGGCTTCGCCAAATATCAACCTGCAATTTTCAACATAGCCTATTTGCTGGCGGTATTCCCAGGCTTCTTTTATGCGTTTGTAAAAGAAGTCATCATTCACTATTTCATCCTTATCGCGTGTTACCAGCCTTATGGTTATTTGCGAGGCCGGGTTATAGTAACCCTTGCCTATAAATGAGCCGTTGTATGAATATACTTCTACTATGTCTCCGGGTTCGGCCTCGCCGTCATGATCTCCTAATTCATTGCCAAATATCCAGGGGTGGCCATTTACTACACGGTCGCCTATCTTCTTACGAAGGAAAAATTTCGCCATGGCGCAAAAGTAACAAATAGTGAATAGAGTAAGAGTGCAATGAATAACGTACGGAGTACAGAATATTTTATAAACTAATAATTATTCTCTGTTCACTGTACGTTATTCTGTGTTTATTGTTCACTAAATTTGCGGGGCATGCTACAAAAGCTGGTTGTTGATAATTACGCTATTATTGAGCACCTGGAGCTACACCCTGATGTGCACCTGAACACTGTAACCGGTGAAACAGGCGCGGGTAAAAGTATTATCCTGGGGGCGTTGTCATTGATATTAGGTGAACGTGCTGATACATCGGTGCTGATAAATAAGAATGAAAAGTGTATTGTTGAAGCCTGGTTCGATGTGCAGGATAATGATGCTTTCCGGACTGCAATACAGGAAGAGGAGCTGGATAATGAGCCACAATGCATCATACGCCGCGAGATAAACAGTAGTGGTAAATCGCGCGCGTTTGTGAATGATACACCTGTTAACCTGCAGGTGCTTAACAGGCTAACATCGTTATTGGTAGATCTTCACCAGCAGTTTGGCCACCTGGCTTTTGAAGACGATTCATTCCAGATGGATGTGGTAGATGCTATTGCACAAAATGCGGGTTTGCGTAAGGATTATGTGCAATTGTTTAATGAGTATAAGAAGACGGCACAAGAGCTGAATAAGCAGCAACAGCAACAGATACAATGGAAGAAAGATGCCGACTACAAACAATACCTGCTGGATGAACTGCTACAGGTGTCATTTAAAGAAAATGAAATAGAAGAAGCTGAGCAGCAGCTAAAGCAATTGGCACATGCCGAGCGTATAGTAGGGGTGTTGCAGGCAAGCCGTATAGTGCTGGATGAAGGAGAGCAACCACTGAATAATGAGCTGAAGCGAATAGCGCAACAGCTGCAAAGCATAGCAGAGGTTTTACCTGAAGCACAATCGCTGCACGAGCGTATCAATTCAGCATGGGTAGAGTTAAAAGATATTGCCGCTGAGCTGGAAAACGCCGAAGGTAAAATAAGCATGGATACTGAGCTGATGCTGCAATTGCAGGAAAGAATGGACCACGGATACAAATTGCTGAAGAAACATGGCCTGCAAACAACTGCTGAACTGCTATCCCTGCAATTACAGTTAGAAACTGATCTGAAAGCGACACTTGATCTTGATGAATTGATAGAAAAACTATCAGCAGAAAAAGAAAAGCGCTATAAAGATGTTTTAGTAACCGCTAAAAAGCTATCGGCACAACGAAGTAAAGTAGCACCCGAAATAGCCCAAAAAGTGACAGAGCTGCTGGCGTTGGTGGGCATGCCCAATGCACAACTGAAAATAGATGTAAACCAGCTGGATGGGCCTGTAGCAACGGGGATAGACGATGTGGTGTTCTTGCTGGATGCTAATAAAAGCGGGCGCTTTCTGCCGGTGTATAAGGCCGCTTCGGGTGGTGAGATGAGCCGCATTATGCTATGCATCAAATCGCTGACAGCAAAGGCTATGCAATTACCTACATTGATATTTGATGAAGTAGATACAGGTATATCGGGCGAGGCTGCAAGGCAGGTAGGCATGCTCTTGCAGGAACTGGGTAAACACCACCAGGTGCTATGCATTACGCACCAGCCACAGGTAGCAGCTAAAGGTTCGGCACATTTTTACGTATATAAAGAAGCCGGTAATGGTGGCCGTATCAATACAAATATCCGCCTGCTGAAAACCGAGGAACGTGTGGTGGCTATTGCCAGAATGATTGGCGGCGAACAACCAAGCGATGCCGCTATGCAAAATGCAAAAGAATTAGTTTCAATGTAAGTTTGTTGTTATGGTAACAGTACATCGGGCAGGCGCCGGATGATCTTTGTGGGTATTGATAAGGACATCCATGGAGAGGTGACAGTACGCATGTATAGAGTGTAATGAACTGCTTGCGGTATCTCTGCCGGTATTTTATAGTTGCTTTCCTCCAGTGGACTAACTTCCAGTATATCGCCCGGTTTTATATCATCTACATTTATGGCTGTTACGTTATACCATTTATCGTCATAATCGCTCTTCCTGCTTACAGGTATCACCTTCGATACTTTACATATTTCCCATCCATCCAGCCCCCGCCAAAAGAAGCTTTCAGGAGTAGCCTTGCCATTTGTCCAGGTCAATATGAATTTGTGTTTATCAAATGAAGGTTGTGTGGTATCGGCAGGCAAATGCTGTTGTGCATAGGCTATTAAAAGCGTAGCGTAGTTATTAGCATTGGCTATGGTTTTTTTGTTGGCAGTACTCTGTGCAAAAACCTGGCTAATCATCATCGTAGCACAAAAAAGTGCTGTAAAAAAGGGTTTCATCTATCAGTCTTATTCCTGCCACAAAAATACGAATAAAGGCGCCTTGTTAGGGGCGCCTTTATGTAAGGTTATTGTAAATTTATTTCTGCACTATGTTCATTTCCTTCAGCAGCCAGCCGGCACCGCCAACTTTTTCAACCACGAAAAGAGTATAGCGTACATCGAGGCTGATATTACGGCAAAGATTAGGGTCGAAATAAAGATCACTCATTGTGCCTTCCCATACTCTATCGAAATTAGTGCCTATCAGCTGGCCTTTGGCATTTAGTACCGGGCTGCCCGAGTTGCCGCCTGATGTATGATTGGTTGCTATAAAACCCACAGGTACAGTGCCGTTTACTGCCCAACGGCCATAATCTTTCTTCGCATACAGTTCTTTTAGTTTCTCCGGAACCTTAAACTCATCCACCATAGGGTTGTCTTTGGCTATTACTTCATCCAGGTTGGTTTGAAAAGAATATCCGGCAGGGCCATCAGGATCGATACCTTTTATTTTACCGTAGGTAAGGCGTAAAGTGAAATTGGCGTCGGGGTAGAAAACCTTGTCTTTATCCAGTTGCATTTGCGCTTTCATATATAGCCGGTTCATTACATTCATACGGCTGTAATAATTTGCTAACTGTGTGCTGATATGATCTTTCTGCATAGTTGTTATAGCATCGTACAGTTGCCATGCGGGGTCGGCTATTATCGTCAGCGTATCGAGCGGGTTTGCTGAGCGGGCTATTATATCCAGGCTTTCTTTATTGGTGCTTATAGAACGGAACACGTAAGCGGCCCATTTGTTGTAGTCGCTGCCATTTTGTTCATACTGCCGTCTGAAAGTAGCAGGCACATAAGTGGTTGATTTTTCGAAAAACAAGGGCATCAATGCTACGAAAAGATGCTCATCGGTATTTGCATCATAATTTTTATAAAAGCCTTTGGTTGCTTCAACCAATTTGTTCAGCGTGTCTTGCAGTGGAGCACCAGTAATGCCTGCCCTGTACACGTGCAGTATTTTATCGGCAGTAGCACTTTGCTGTATCAGTTCAATACCCAGCACCGCTTCTTTTATGTATTCATCTGCTTTTATCAGGTCGTTCACCGCATTGGCGCTTGCACCAATTTCCGATAGTATATTGTCGGCATAAGGCAAGTCTTCATCGCGCGAGGCCCAGGCCTGGAATTTACTTTCATAAGCCTGTTTTTTTCCGGGTACATTATTAATACCCAGGCCGCGTACTTCGCCCTGCCATTTCTTCCAGCCATTGGCAACAGATGCCCTTTTTGAAGTGTATTTTATGAAGACGGAGCGGTTGTCCTTCATATCCCGCATCCACGAATCCAGTTTTTTAGTTCGTGCTTCAATACGTACGGGATCGATAATAGATGCAATGTGATTTAGCTGATAGGAGGAGATATATTCATTTGTTACAGCGGGGAAGCCATATACCATAGTAAAGTCGCCTTCTTTATACCCGCCAACGTTAATGGTAAGGAATTGCTTAGTGTTGTAGGGTTTGTTGTCTTTAGCATAATCGGCAGGTTTGTTGTCTTTACCTGCATATACACGAAACATGCTGAAATCGCCGGTATGTCGTGGCCACATCCAGTTGTCGGTATCGCCGCCAAAAACACCTATGCCGTTGGGTGGGAAGCCCACCAGGCGTATATCACGGTAGGTTTCGCTGAGTATTACCCAATATTGGTTGCCATTGTAGAATGGCTTTATAACCGCATCGAGCCCGGTAGTATATTTATAGCCTTTTTCCAGCTTTTTTATTCTATCGGCCAATACTATTTGCCTTGTCTTTTCATCAAGCGTATCAGGCAGCCCTTCCAAAATGTTCCAGCTTACATTTTCCATTTTGCGGATGAAAGTGACCGTAAGGCCGGGGCAGGGAAGTTCACCATCAGTATTTTTTGCCCAAAAACCATTGGCGAAGTAATCGTTCTCGGTACTGCTGAGGCCCTGTACTGTGCCATAACCACAGTGGTGGTTGGTAAGCAGCAGGCCCCGGGATGATATTACCTCGCCGGTACAACCTTTGCCAAATAGCACAATTGCGTTATTAAGCCCGGTGCCGCCTTCATTGTAAAGCTGTTCAACAGGTATTTCCATTCCTGCTTCCTTCATATCTGCTTCTTGCTGCTTCAGTAGTGGAGGAAGCCACATGCCTTCTTTTGCATAAGTGTTTTGTGTACAAACCAATAGACCCAAAATAGCTGTCTTTAATAAAAACCTGTTCTTCAGATCCCAATTAACCATAGAATGAAATAATTTTAATGAAATAAATATACCGCTTTGCTATAAAAGTTTTAAGCTAATCGTTATATTAGCCCAATAGAAAGTGAAATCCTTTTCAGTATTATGAAAAAATGCCTACTCTTTGTAGCACTTTTATTAGTGTCGCAACTTAATAATGTAGTATATGCACAGGGGCTGTTTACTGCGCCCGATACTGTGTGTGAGCGCCAGCCTGTAGAGCTAAATAGTTTGGTTCCGGGCTCGAAAACGCACTATTGGGGCTTTTGTTCCGCTTATTTGTTCGATAAGCCGGGCGGCAATAATATGGGTAATACATTCGGCTTCGATGGCCCCGCAGATATAGATGTAGCAAAGGAAGGCGACCTGTATTATGCATTTGTAATAACAAAGGCTACCAACAAATTTCTGAAACTTGATTTTGGCACCAGCCTGGATAATGTACCGGTTGTACACGATTATGGAAATTTTGATAATTCACTGCCTATAGAGCTGAATTCACTTTACGTGGTTAAAGATGAAACAAAAGGCAACTGGCATGTGTTTATGGTTGGTGGCAGCAATAATGCCAATTCAACAATGGCCAGGGTTGACTTTGGCAAAAGCCTGGAAAACGTGCCTAATATTGTGAATTTTGGTAATGTAGGCAACGTGCTGAATAAACCGCGCGGTTTATTTATTGCTAAGGAAGCAGATAAATGGTATGGGTATTTACTAAATAGTATAGCCTCCAGTCACTTGATACGTGTAGATTTTGATACCAATATATCATTGACTCCCAGGTTTACAGATATTGGAGATCTTGCACCGCCTTCTACGCCCGGCAATGGATACATGATAGACGCTATGGATATGGCGGCTGTATATAACAATGGTAACTGGTACTTCAATGTAGTTTCAGCAGGTAATAACAGTATAGCGCGTATAGATATCGGCCCTTCACTTGCGGCTATCACGCCTACCGCTCAACCTTCTATAACTAACTATGGTAACCCCAGGATTGATGGTACCACCAGTGATGAAAGAGCATTGTTCAGCCCTTCTGCTATTTCGATAATAAGAGATTGCGATAGCTTCCACATGTATATCACTAACGGCTCAAGGCATGAGCTGGTGAAAATAGACATGCTTAGCATTACCGGGCCTTTTTCAAGTGTTATTAATTATGGCAACATAGCAGGTTTACTGACACCTACAGGTATGTCGCACTTCATGAGAGACCATGATAATGTATATGCCTTCACAACCAATGCAGGTGATAACTCAATGTCGAGAATAAAAATATCGCAATGCAGCAACGCCAGCATACAATCGGCTACTAACTACAAACCGCCAATATATACCTACAACGCCCCCGGCACATACAATGTGTACTACGCTATAAATGAAGGTTTACCAGACATGCAGGTGAACTGTAAGCAAATAGTAGTGTTGCCAATACCGTCGTTATTATTATCGAACGACACCACTATATGCCAAGGCGATACGGTGCATTTAGTTGCGTTCTCGCTATCGGCACTTACCACAACCTGGTCGCCCGACTATAATATTTCTTCTACATCGAAACAAAGGCCCAATGCCTGGCCCGAACATAATATTACTTACCGCATATTACTGCCGTACGCTAACGGTTGTATAGTGGATACTGCTGTAAAAATTACCGTACACAGGATAAAAGCTGATGCCGGCCCTGACCGTACTTTAGGCGATGGTGCGCAAACTGTATTAGGCGGCCCCGGCACAATTGAGGGGCCTCAATACGCTTATAACTGGCGCCCGGCACAGTATATTGATGACAGCAGGTCATTATTCCCTACTGTAACTCCGCCGTACGATTTCAGCTATTATTTAGAAGTAACCGATACCGCAGGCTGCGTAGATATTGATACTGTACTGGTACACGTACCATGTGCCGACCTGAATTTGCCTAATGCATTTGCACCGGGCAACGCAGCCAGCAGCACCTCAACATTTGGTATCATGAACAACCAGTTGATAAAACTGAACTACTTCCGCATATTCGACCGTTGGGGTAAAATGGTATTTGAAACTACCGACCCTACGCAGCGCTGGGATGGTAAGATAAATGGTGAATATGCCCAAATGGGTGTATATGTATGGGAAGCTGACGGGTTCTGTACCTCGGGGCAAACCGTACGAAAAAAGGGTAACGTAACACTGATAAGATAGCTATGCCTGCATACCTGTTTCAATTAGAACTGCCGCAGGGCAACCATCAAATAACGGAAGAGGTAATAGCAGCACAGGAAGAGCATATAAACCATCTTTTTGTAGAAGGGAAAATGCGATCTTACAGCATAGCAGCCAATAGTATTATGATATGGTGCGTAGTGGAAGTAGGAAGTGAACAGGAAGCAATGGATATAGTTTCCAAATTCCCTATATACCCGCACTGTACCGATGTAACCCACCATACACTGCAGGTAAATCATAACCAGCCCTATATATTGCCTGACATATCGCTCAATTAGTAAATTAAAATAATATAACAAAAAGCCATCCTCAGGGTGGCTTTTTTAATGCTAATTGACTCAAACTATTTTTTTATAAAGAAACCCAATAGGTTTTTCCTTTGTAAACAGCTGTTTTACACCGACCTTTGTGCCCGAACAAAAATTAGAAATAAAAGCAATGACCAACAATTTTGTAACAGTAGGAAGCAAATTTCCTGAATTCAGGAAAAAAGCAGTGGTATCTCTGGAGAAAGGTAAAGAGTTCAAAGAGATCAGTAATGAGGATATTAAAGGACAATGGGCTGTAATGTTTTGGTGGCCAAAAGATTTCACTTTTGTTTGCCCAACCGAAATAGCAGAGTTTAACAAAGCGTTCTCCGATTTCCAGGATAGGGATACTGTACTTTTAGGTGCATCAACCGATAGCGAATTTGTACACCTTGCCTGGCGCAAAGACCATGACGACCTGCGTGGCCTGAAATTCCCGATGATAGCTGATACTTCAAAAAGCCTGGCCGAAGACCTGGGTATTTTAGAGCCTAATGAAAAAATAGCTTACCGCGCTACATATATCATAGATAACGATGGCATTGTACGTTGGGTGAATGTAAACGACTTGAGCGTAGGCCGTAATGTGGCAGAAGTTTTGCGTGTGCTGGATGCATTGCAAACAGACGAACTTTGCCCTTGTAACTGGACCAAAGGGGAAGAAACACTAACACAAAAACAACAGACAGAACTAGCATAAGTATTGCTTAGTAACTGTATACATATCCACTCTGTGCAGTTTTGTATAGAGTGGATTTTTTTAATGCTGAAATAATTAAACATGAACGAAACGCTTCTTAGTATATATACTGAACTGGGGATTGATGCTACGCACGATAATGTTGGCATCCAACGCTTGTCGGCTGTAGATAGTAAGTTTCTGCGCGACCTGAAATTGAATGTTGCAACAGTGCTGAACAGCAGCAACTACAATAAAAAGGAAACCGCATTGCTGGCGCTTGCTGTAGCTGTAAATGAAAAAAACGAGGTGCTGATAAATGCATTTGGCGAAAGAGCACTGAAGGAAGGCGCTACCGAGACCGAACTGGCTGAAACGCATACCTGCACTGCGCTGATGAATACCAACAATATATTTTACCGTTTCCGCCACTATATGGATGGAGTGGAATACTACAATAACCAGCCTGCGGGCCTGCGTATGAGTAGTATGATGAACCCTGTACTGGGTAAAGAATTTTTTGAAATGATGAGCCTGGTCATATCAGCTGTTAATAACTGCGAACGTTGCATTACATCGCATGAAAATTCTGTAAAGCAACACGGTGCAACAGAAGCGCGTATATACGAAGGCGTACGCCTGGGTGCGGTTATTAAAACCCTTTGCGTAATTATCTAATACTATTTATACCAAAGGGAAGCTTACGGTAAACGTACTTCCCTTACCGGGTGTACTATCAACCCTTGCTTTGCCTTCATGGGCTTCCACCATGGCTTTTACATAGCTTAAGCCAAGGCCGAAGCCCTTTACATTGTGCAGGTTGCCTGTATGCGCGCGGTAAAATTTCTCAAATACGCGGCCGGCGGTTTCTTTGTTCATACCTATACCATTGTCCTTCACCTTTATAGCCAGCATGCCACCTGCACTTTGTGTTTCTATTTCTATAGCAATGGGCACATTGTCTTTCGAGTATTTAATGGCATTATCCAGCAGGTTGAATATAATGTTGGAGAAGTGTACCTCGTCGGCCTCAATTATATATTTGGTTGCGTGCAGGTTCAGTTTCAGGCTGCCATTCTTCTCCTGTATTTGCAGCGATAGGTTGTTGGCTACCTTGTCAATGATGTCATGCGCATTCAGGTGTTGCAGGTTCAGTTTTACGTCTTGTTTTTCTAAACGTGCAGACTGTAATATCTTCTCTACCTGTTTATTCATGCGCTTGTTCTCATCCTTTATCATGCTGCTGTAGTACTTTATCTTGTCGGTGTCGTGTATCACCTTTTCATTAGTTAAAGCGTCTATAGCCAGCGATATTGTTGCGAGCGGTGTTTTCAGCTCGTGCGTCATATTATTAATGAAGTCAGACTTTATTTCTGATAGTTTCTTTTGTGTGAACATGGTACGCACCGTAAGTGCGAAGGCCGAGATGATGATAGTTGTAAAGAAGATTGATGCGCCTATCATCCAGCCCATACTGTGCAGTATCGAGTTCTGGTCTTCTTTTATATACAGGTATAGTATTTCAGGTGTACGGGCATTTTCTACCTGCAGTGGTATAGGTATGCTGCGCGAAAGAAATTCGGGCTTGAACCCTTTTGATGAAACGATAGGGCTTTGAAAGATGTTCAGTATGGTATAGTCGGCAGGTTCGTTTACGTTGTACTTGGTCAACGCTTTATCTATTACATTCTGTATGTCTTTCTCGTCTATACGTTGCGTAGTGAAGTTTTGAAGAATGAATTGCCTCGATTCTTCATCCAGGAAGCCAATATTGCCGGTGCTGAATATATATAGCTGGTATAGTTCATTTTTTATGTCCGATACTGCGTGCTCTACATCTTGCTGGTGCTGCTTTTGCCTCAGCGATATCGCATTGCGTATCCACGACATCTGGATGAAGATGATGCCTAACACGGAAATGGTGATAAGGACAACTATGAGCGGGAAAACTTTCTTCATGTTCAGGCCAAAATTACAAGGCTAGGTTTCTAATACAAGCTGCACCGCAAGGGGTTTAACTTGTGTTTAACGCTTGTGGCACCAATTTACTATCTTTTGGCCGATAGACGGCGCTAACTTATGAGTTTATTAATCTGCATCATGTTTTAGCCTCGTTATTGTATAGTATTTTTGCACCACAATTTTTGTTGTTTGGCACATATCATCGAAGCAAAGAATTTATCAAAAACGTTTGGCGGGCATAAGGCGGTGCAAGATCTTTCCTTTTCCATACAGCGGGGCGATGTGTACGGTTTCCTGGGCGAAAATGGCGCAGGAAAAAGTACTACTATACGCATGCTGCTGGGCCTTATATACCCCGACAGCGGCGAAGTGTACATACAAGGAGAATTGTTCAACAACAAGCACAGGCATTTGCTACGGTATATAGGTGCCATCATCGAGCGGCCCGATATGTATGGTTACCTCTCGGGTTGGGATAACCTGCGTATGTTCGCCAGTCTTAGTAAGAAGGGTATACCCGATAGCCGCCTGCACGAATTGCTAAATATAGTGGGGCTGAAGGGAAGGGAAAAAGATAAGGTAAAAGCCTATTCGCAGGGTATGAAGCAAAGGCTGGGTATAGCCATAGCACTGGTGCACGATCCTGTATTGCTGATGCTGGATGAACCTACTAATGGCCTCGATCCGCAAGGTATAGCCGAGATGCGC
>CBFGNI010000053.1:0-14538 GCA_965650105.1 uncultured bacterium
ATAGCCACTTCTGCTATACTGTCTGTAGCTGTGGTATGGTTAGTTTTATTGGCAGTTACTTTACCTCCTATATCATGAATGGCTTTTGTGATATCGTTATTACTTGTTACCACAAGCACATCTTGAAACAGTTCTGTTTCAAGTATCGATTGATAAGTATGGCAGATTAATTTTATACCGTTCAGCTCTTTCAATAGTATGCCGGGATCTACTTCCGGATCTATTTGGGTAGCTATAAGCGCAATGTACCTCATAGTTACAGGCATTTTATACAATAGTGAATATACTCATTAGAAAATGCTTATTCACTCCTTTACATATTATTAACAAATATATTATTTCTTTAAAAAACCTGTTAGCAAAAACAACCAGCCAAGTATAAAAAACAGTCCGCCTATCGGTGTCAATATTCCTACGCCACCTAAACCTACTGAACCATTCATTTTAAGCAGGGTAAGTGCATATAGAGAACCGCTGAATAGTAGTATGCCTATTATAAAGAACGTACTTGCCAGTTTTAGTTGCTTATGGGGAAAGCCAATAAAAGCTATACCTGTTGCCAATAAAGCGAAACTGTGGTAGAATTGATACCTTACCCCTGTTTCAAAAGTTTGTAACATTTCCGGTGTCAATACTTGTTTTAAGGCATGCGCGCCGAAAGCGCCTAAAACAACTGCTAAAGCCGCAAATATTGCTGCTGAGGTTAATGCAGGTTTGTACATTGCTCTATAATTTTTGCGAAGGTACGCAGAGAAAGATTTTCAGCCTGTAAAATATAATGCGCCTGTTTGTAAACTGCTTCCCGTTGGCTAAGTAAGTTTTTCAGGCTTTCGTATTTATCAGTACTGTTTATTAGGGGGCGTGTGCTGTTATTAACAACTCTGTTAAATAGTATATCAATGTCTGTATCTATGTAAATAACACAACCCTTTTCTTTCATCAGGTGCATGTTGTTATAGTAAACGGGTGTACCACCACCACAAGCTACAATGGTATTGGCGGGAAAAGTGGCAATAACCTGCTGCAAAATATCTTGTTCCTTATCTCGAAAATAAGTTGCTCCTTTTTGTTGAAATATTTCGGCTATTGTAATTTTTTCTTCTTCTTTTATCAGTTCGTCAAGGTCTGCAAGTGGCAGCTGCCATTCAGCAGATATTAGCCTGCCCCAATAACTTTTGCCAGATGCCGGCATGCCTATCAGGAAGATCATGCGTTTATAACTTATCGTTTATCATTTTCCATATCAGCAACATGCCCATTTGCAAAGCCATCTCTTTGTTCCTGTGTCTGTCGTAGTGAAACCTGAATTCTTTTGAAAAAGTTTTATCCGCAGATGAAGCCGCCATCCATACCGTGCCTACGGGTACGCGTTCATCTTCATCCCCTTCACTTAGCAATCCTGTTATTGAAAAACTGTAGTCAGCGCTCATTATTTTGCGCACCTGTTCCGCCATAGCTATTGCTGTTTGCTGGCTTACTACACCATAACTATCAATTGTTTCTTTGGGCACACCCAGCAAATGTTCTTTTATCTCGTTTTGATAACAGATAATACTGCCTTTAAAATATTTACTTGATCCGGGCACTTGTGTTATATAATGCCCTACCATGCCACCTGTGCAGCTTTCTGCCAGGCTAAGTGTAGCTTTTTTTTGCAGTAGCGATATACCAATTAATTGCTCAAGCGGTATGTCTTCCAACGCTATCACAATATTATTAAGTCTTTCTGCTAACATATCCTGCCACTTATCCAGTTCGGCTTTCAGTTTCGCCTTATTACTACTCCTGCCTGTCAGCCTAAGTTTTACAATGCCCGCACCGGGCAGGTATGCCAGTTTAATATGGGGTGGCAATGCTTCTTCTATATCCTTTATTTTTTCAGCAATAAAACTTTCACCTTCACCTGCAGTTATTACAGAATGGTGTAGCAATGCATCGCTAACTATATTTTTCTGCAGGTATGGCACTACCTCGTCAGTCATAATACCAGCCATTTCAAACGGCACACCCGGCATGGCAATTAATAGTTTTCCATCTTTTTCAAAAAGCATTCCAGGTGCCGTGCCCATTTTATTATGCAATATTGTGCAGTTATCAGGCACCTCCGCTTGCTTTAGATTACGCTCTAAAAAAGGGCGGTTTCTTCGCTGGAAGATATCTTTTACATGTTTTAATACATCTTCATTCACTACTAGCTTACCACCAAAATATTCACATAGAAGTGGCTTGGTTATATCGTCGGCGGTTGGCCCCAGTCCACCTGTTACAAATACAATATCCGATTTGTTCAACTCTTCATCCAATGCATTTACTATTGCTGCCTTTTCATCTCCTACAGCTACTCTTCTTTGCACGTCTATGCCAATATGGTTGATACATTGAGCTATAAAAGCCGAATTGGTGTCAATCGTTTGTCCTATAAGCAATTCATCGCCTATGGTAATAATAGATGCTTGTATGTTAGCCATGTTGTTGTGCAAAAAACGGTGCCAGTTTTTCTCTGAGGTCTTGTGGCAGCGATACTTTTTTCTTCTCCTTCATATCATAAAACACTAGTGTAGTCACGCCTTTGTTTAGTAATTGGTCCTGCTCGTTATATAGTTCCGTATGAAAATCAATTTTACTTCCTTCCGGTATCTCTTTTAGTATTGTTTTTACCGTTATCAGGTCATCGTATAGGGCAGGCCTGAAGTATTGTGCATTCAATGCAACCACCGGCATCATAATACCTGTTTCCTCCATTTGGCGGTAGGTATATCCTAATGTCCTGATGGCTTCTGCCCTGCCCACTTCATAATATTGTGCATAGTTGCCGTAGTACAGGTAACCCATCTGGTCCGTTTCGCCATACCGTACTCTTATTTGCGTAGTTGATGAAAACATATCTTACTGTTGCGCTGATATTTTATCGGCCTCTTTTATATTATATACGCTGTTAGCTTGCGTAATACAGGTAAGCGTAAGGTCGTTGATGCAAACGTGCGCGGGCACAGTAGTGCAATAGTACACTACATTCGCTATATCTTCTGCATGCAGCGGTGTAAAACCAACATACATATTCTTGGCGCGTTCCGCATCGCCTTTATATCTTACCAATGAAAATTCTGTTTCTGCTGCGCCGGGATTGATACCAGTTACTTTTATACCATAAGGCAGCAAGTCTATACGCATTGCTTGTGTTAATGCATCAACCGCAAACTTCGTAGCGCAGTACACATTCCCATTTTTGTAAACAACCTTCCCTGCTGTTGAGCCTATATTAATGATATGTCCGCTGCCATTATTCTTTATTAATGGTACCACTTGCCTGGTTACATAAAGCAGGCCTTTTACATTCGTATCTACCATTACATCCCAGTCATCTGTATCACCTTCATCAATCGATGACATGCCCGATGCAAGGCCCGCATTATTCACCAGTATATCTATTCGGTCTGTCTCAGTTTTTAGCCTGTCAATAGCTGCAGCAACTTCCTGTTTATTTCTTACATCAAATTGAAGTGTATAAACTTTACTGCCATAACCTTCCAGTTCTTTCTTTACTTCCTGCAATCTTTCCGCTCTGCGGCCGGTGATACAAACATTGTAGCCATTTTTAGCAAATAGTTGCGCAATAGCTTTACCGAAGCCTGAAGTAGCCCCGGTAACTAATATTGTTTTACTCATAGGTACATGAAAATTGAGCCTAAAGATAATGCATGTATGGCAGAAGGGATTATTGAACGAGGATTACGTCGCCTTTTATCATTTCGTTTATGCCAAACCGGTTAGTAACACCCAGCACCCAAAAATAAGTACCAAGATCAGCTCGCTGTCCTTTGTAGGTCCCATCCCACCCTCTGCTGAAATCTTTACCATCGAAAACAAGCTCGCCAAAACGGTTGAAAACCCTGAAGAAACGCACATTTGCATAACCAACCCCCAATGGCTTAAGAAAATCATTCAGCCCGTCTCCATTGGGCGAAAAAGCTGAGGGAACAAATAATGAGGCTTGTTCTACTACCCATACTATTATCGAATCATCGCCTTCGCAACCTGCTGCACTTTTTATATGTACGTTATATTCATAGTGCCCAGTATCAGGATAATATGCCTGGGGGTTGGGTGTATTGGGAAAGCTCAGGCCATCGGCCGGAGACCATGTATATTCAAGGCCGCCGCTTGCCTGGAAGCGCAGACGTTCTCCTTTTACAATAATGGTATCATTGCCGGCAAATGGCTGAAAATTATCAACAGAAAGTTGTTTTCTTGCAGTATCCCTGCAACCCTTTATACTCGCCGATTCAAACACAACATTATAATTATTGCCTGCCGGAAATGTGTGTACGGGATTTTGTTCTGTTGAAAAACCACCATCGCCAAAATCCCAGTTCCATTCTACTATGGGATTATATGTTGCTACTGAAAGGTCTTTAAATTGTATGGGTGTATTAGGGCAGAACAAACCGTCGGTTTCAAAATCGGCCTTATAACTGGGGAATACTTTTACAATTCTTTCTATACTATCGGTACAGCCTGCTTGTCCTTTATTTACTATTAACTTAACCATATACACCCCTGTATCGGCGTAAGTATGTGATGGTTGAAATTCGGTAGAACTGGCGCCGTCGCCAAAGGTCCAGTCGTATGTAAAACCGCCCGCACTATTATTTACAAAATCAACAGTATAGTCGTTGCACTCAACAATATACGTATTGAACTCAGGTGAAAATTGCGGAATATTAGCAATTACCTTTCTGGAACAGTTAGTGACTACGAACTGAAATTCACGTTTCACGGTATTTATGATCACTCCACTGCGCCACTCATTACAGCATACCGTTACTACAAACCTGCCTATCAGGCTTGGCGTGCCGGTTATCATACCGGTTTTAGGGTCTATTTGTATGCGTGGGTTGCCTGGCATAGGTCTGGAAGCGGAATAACCGGTTACATAGTTTACCGGATCCAGAGTTGGATCAACAGGTAAGGGCTTGGCATCACCATCGCTACCACCAGCGTATGCCTGGCAAAATTCATAGCTTAATGAATCTCCATCAACATCAGTTGCCCCATGGTCGTAAACCAAGGGGTTATCAACACATATAATTTGTGGCGGATAATTTTTAAAAATGGCGCTATTATTACAAGTAGCCAGATTAGCGGGAGGAATATCACAGTAGTAGGTAGCACCAGTCCTGCCGGGGTTGCGTATGTTTTGTACGGTACTGTTGCGGCAGCAACGCTGGTACAATATCCTATAGCCGGTAGTGCTTGGCGGTAATGTAAGTTTTCTTATAAAAGTGATCTTTTTAAGACATACGTCAGGATAATTATCTACACACTGGCTGGGAACCTCAGGATTGATAGGAGGTTGCATCGCATTTGCCCTTATCTCCATTGTATCAAGTAGTCTGCCATCGCCTGAAAATATTCCTATATAGGCTGTTGAATCTGCAAGTATGGCATTGGAATCTCCCGTAAGGCAATCAATGTATAAATCTATTTGTAGCTGGTATTGGTTATTGCTAAGGCATTTGTAGGTCATTTCACCACCAACAATATGCGATGCAAAAGAAGTTGTGAAACTACTTAAGAAAATTACCAGCAGCGATAACCTGTATATAATTGACCTTCGATTCATTGATACTGCTCCTGAAGTTGATTTCTAACGCTTGTTACAAAAGTCCGTAAATTCTTCCAGATCGCGCGTTAACTTCTCGGGCTGCTCTAGCATGCTCATATGGCCGCAATCGGAATAGATCTCTACAAATGTACGGTTTGACAGGGTACTTTGTTGTGCTGAAACATCGATAGGCACGGCAGTATCTTCTTTACCAATAACGAATTGCACCGGGAAAGTAGCGTCTATCAACACTTTCACCCTTTCAGGGCGATTTATCATGGCATTGTAAAAAGAAACCATTGCTTTAACTTCCAGTTGCAAGCCACTTTCTATCTGCGTTTCAACTACTTCTGGATGTTGGTGGATAAATGTTTCGGCAAAGAGGTTGGGTATCATTTGCCTTATGAAAGTTTCTTTCCCTTTAGGCTTTTGCATCAGGGCTATGCTTTTACGCCGTGCTTCTTTTTTCTCTTCGCTATCGGCACCTGCAAATGAGTGTATTAATGATAAGCCCTTTACTTTGTCTGCGTACATTTCCGCAAAAGCTAATGCTGTATAGCCTCCCATCGAATGGCCGGCAATGATGGCAATATTAATTCCACAATCAATCAATATATCATTAATACTTTCAGCCATATCTTCTATGCTTACGCCTTCACCGGTAAATGTGCTACCCCCGCTGCGGGGAAGATCGGGTATAATAACTGTGTATTTTTTAGATAAATCGGGCCATATATTACTCCACAATTCACCCGATTCAGGAAAACCATGTATTAGTACTATTGCAGGGCCCTGCCCCAGCTTTCGGTAACTAAGTGTAGGGAATTTAGAGGTATGTATTTTTTTAATGTTTTCCATTAGGCCTTTGTATATCACGTTTATAAATCGTGCCATAAACAAAGATCAGCGCCAGCCAAAGTGGTGATAATTCAAGTAAAAGCATGCCCTGTATTTTAAGTAGGTGCACTACTATGGTCAGTAATATACCCGCTATGCCAACAATAGCATACCTGCTTTTATTGCTCCTGGAGGCGAATGCAATAAACAGATTGGTTGGCAACGCCCACAATACATTAAAGTTATTCTGGCAACCCTGGTGATCGGTACCAAACCACATAACCAGCATCAGGCAACCTAATAAGCCCGTAACAAACAGCAGCAAAAAAGTCATAACCTTACCTAGCGTTTTCAGTGGCTTAACGGACAAACCCACTATCGTCAGCAAGCATATAATCGACATAAGCACAAAAGGTTCGTTCACCCCTAATGGTATAGGTGGCGAACCACCTAGTATAGGTATAACTTTCCCTGCTATGGGTTTGCCATTTAACGTAGCGCCTGCAACACCATCGCGCAGGTAGTCAGGCAAAAACATCATGTCCTCGTTGCTCATCACCTTATCTATACGGCTGCCCAGTAACACATTCACGCCTAGCTTTTCCCAGTCTTTAGGTGCATAGTATTGATTAATGATATCGCGGAAAGTAATACGGTTTGTTGCGGCAGGTGTCTTGCCAAAAACAAAGCCATTACCCAGCGATTTTGGAAACACATCTCTTATCCGTGTAGCACAGTTATCAAAGAAAAAATCGTACTTATAAGAGCGGTTCTCTTCTTTAGCATTTTCCTGCAGAAATGCCTGCAGTTCTATTTTCTTATCGCCACTCAGCAACAACTCCTGCTCTTCCACACTGCGGTTCACACTCCTGTACTCATCTACAAATTCACTATACGGATAGTATGATAAATAGTATAACAATTTGCCCCGCATAAACTGCAATGCAAAATCATCGCTAAATGCGAACGTACCGTAGTTATAGGCCATATCGGTGCCACGTGCACTATCTACTATGCGTATAGCGGTGTGTCCAAATGTTTCCCAGGTTTCGGGGCCGGTACCGCAGGTTAGCAGGCTTACTCTTAAATGGCTGCTATCAGCAGTTTGCGCATTGCCTTGTAAACAAAAGAGAACTGCTGTAAGCAGTAAAAGCTGTTTCAACATATTTGGTAAAAATAAGAAAGGCCGTCCTTATCGAACAGCCTTTCATTAATTATCGTCATTAAGTTTTTTATATCGAGTTCTGAGAACCACCTGCAAACACGGCACCCAGGTATTCGCGGTTCAGGCGGGCAATGTTTTCAAGCGATATACCTTTAGGGCATTCCGCTTCGCAAGCGCCGATATTGGTACAAGCACCAAAACCTTCTTTATCCATTTGTTGTACCATGTTCACTGCACGTGTCTGGCGTTCAGGGTCGCCTTGTGGCAGCATGGCCAGGTGCGATACTTTTGCTGAAACGAACAACATGGCCGATGCGTTAGGACAAGCTGCTACGCAGGCACCGCAACCGATACATGCTGCCGATGCAAATGATTCATCAGCGTTATGTTTGTCGATAGGTATTGCGTTAGCGTCAACAGCATTACCGGTGTTTACCGAGATATAACCACCTGCCTGTATGATACGGTCGAATGCTTCACGGTCAACTACTAAGTCTTTAATAACAGGAAATGCGTCTGCCCTCCATGGTTCTACCGTTATGGTATCACCATCTTTGTACTCACGCATGTGTAGCTGGCAGGTAGTGGTATGGTGCCAGGGGCCATGTGCACGGCCATTGATGTGCATACTGCACATACCGCAAATACCTTCACGGCAATCATGGTCGAAAGCAATTGGTTCTTTGCCCTCAGCTATCAGTTGCTCGTTCAGTACGTCAAACATCTCCAGGAACGACATTTCAGAAGAAATATCTTTTACCTTATAAGTTTCGAAATAGCCTTTCGTATCCTTATTCTTCTGCTTCCACACCTTAAGGGTGAGATTCATATGATAATGCTCCATACTATTGTATTTCTGTTTTATGCAGATGCCAAAGGCAGCTTAATTTTTTAGTTATTATTTGTACGAACGTTGTGTTGGGTGAACTACATCGTATACCAGGTCTTCTTTATGCAGTTCAAACTGGCTTTCACCTTTGTATTCCCATGCGGATACATACATGAACTTATCATCCTGGCGTAATGCTTCACCATCTTCCGTCTGGTATTCTTCGCGGAAGTGGCCACCGCAACTTTCCTCGCGGTTCAATGCGTCTTTACACATTAGTTCGCCCAACTCAATAAAGTCTGCAACGCGGCCCGCTTTATCCAGTTCAGGGTTGAATTCTTCAATGTCGCCCGGTATACGTACATTACTCCAGAACTCTTTGCGCAATGCTTGTATTTCAGTAATAGCTTCTTGTAAACCCTGTGCATTACGTGCCATGCCGCATTTATCCCACATTATCTTGCCCAGGCGTTTATGGAAGCTCTCCACGCTTTCAGTGCCTTTAATGCTCATCAGGCGGTTGATCCTCTCGCTTACTTCTTTCTCAGCAGCTACAAATGCAGGGTGATCGGTTGGTATTGCTTTGGTACGTATATCGTCGGCCAGGTAGTTGCCCAGTGTATAAGGTATTACGAAATATCCATCTGCCAAACCTTGCATCAGTGCCGATGCACCTAAGCGGTTAGCACCATGGTCGCTAAAGTTCGCCTCACCTAAAGCATACAAGCCATCAACAGTTGTTTTCAGTTCGTAGTCAACCCACAGGCCACCCATTGTATAGTGTACCGCAGGGTATATACGCATAGGCACTTTATAAGGGTCTTCACCTGTTATCTTTTCATACATCTCAAACAGGTTGCCGTATTTTTCTTTTACTACTTCGGTACCCAGTTTGATTATCGTTTCTTTATCTGCGTTGTTGATACTTTGCTTATTTGCTTCTACTTTACCATATCGTTCAATAGCTGAAGCATAATCAAGATAAACAGCTTGTTTTGATGCGCCTACACCATAGCCCGCATCGCAACGTTCTTTAGCGGCACGGCTGGCAACATCGCGCGGCACCAGGTTACCAAAGGCAGGGTACCTTCTTTCCAGATAGTAATCGCGTTCTTCTTCTGGTATTTCATTTGCTTTGCGTGTATCGCCTTGTTTTTTGGGCACCCATATACGTCCATCATTACGCAGCGATTCCGACATTAGCGTCAGTTTCGATTGGTGGTCGCCACTTACAGGTATACATGTAGGGTGTATTTGTGTAAAGCAAGGGTTACCAAAGTAAGCACCTTGTTTATGCGCTTTCCATGCTGCGGTTACATTGCTGCCCATTGCGTTTGTTGACAGGTAGAATACGTTGCCATAACCACCTGAGCACAGCAATACGGCATGGCCAAAATGGCGTTCCAGCTTACCTGTTACCAGGTTACGAACTATTACACCACGTGCCTTCCCGTCTATTTTCACAACCTCCAGCATTTCATGGCGGCTGTATTGGGTAACATTACCCAGGGCCACCTGGCGTTCCAAAGCCTGGTAAGCACCTATCAATAACTGCTGGCCGGTTTGGCCCGCAGCGTAAAATGTACGTTGCACTTGCACACCACCAAAAGAGCGGTTGCTTAAAAGACCGCCATATTCGCGGGCAAAAGGCACACCTTGAGCCACACATTGATCTATAATATTCGCGCTTACCTCTGCAAGACGATATACGTTGGCTTCTCTTGAACGGTAGTCGCCACCCTTTACTGTATCGTAAAACAGGCGGTAAGTGCTGTCACCATCGTTCTGGTAGTTCTTAGCGGCGTTGATACCACCCTGGGCAGCTATTGAGTGCGCACGGCGCGGGCTATCCTGGAAGCAAAAGGTTTTCACTTTATACCCCATTTCGCCCAAAGAGGCTGCTGCTGATGCACCTGCAAGGCCTGTGCCTATCACAATAACCTCAAGATGGCGCTTGTTAGCCGGGTTAACTAGCTTACAAGTTGATTTATATGTTTTCCATTTCGAGTCTAATTCTCCTTTGGGGATTTTAGAATTTAGTGTCGTCATATCGAAAAGATCGAAAAAATTAATACTGTAAATGGGTTAAGATATCCAGCCCAGGTAAAAAGCAATTGGCATAAGAGCAAATACTGCAGGTACTATTATAGAAAAACCAACACCTATTGCTTTAATGATGCCTTTGTATTTATTAGTGGTTAAACCTAATGTCTGGAATGAGCTATAAAAGCCATGAACCAGGTGCCATGCCAGCGATATACAACCGAATACATAGATAATAACAACTACCAGGTTTTGAAATTCTTCGCGCATCATGCTGTACAGGTCAAGCTCGCCATGGCCCATTGTTTGCGATGCACGGTTAGGTATCCAGAATTTTGAGGTATGTATCACCAGGAAGATAAGTATCAGTGTACCTAAAAGGCCCATTGATCGGCTATACCACCTGCTGGTTTGGTTACCTGCGCTTACCGCATACTTTACACTGCGGCGCGATCTGTTTTTTGCCCAAAGCAATAAACCTTGTATAATGTGTATCAGTAAAAATGCAACAAGGCCTATTTCTATAAAACGGATAATGAAGTTGGTACCCATGAAGTGGGCTGCTTCTGTAAATTTCTCACCACCATCGTTCCAGAATATCTGTGCGTTAATGTAACAATGTACTATCAGGAAAAGGATCAAAAACAAACCGGTGAGACCCATTTGTAGTTTTTTACCGATGGCCGTGCTGAAATAATTTTTCCAGGTCATATTATCAGGCAATATTTATTGAGATTGTAATCGTTGTGTAAAATTATGGCAAATATAGTTGCAGAATCGGGAAATTCTAAACAGAAAATATTGTTATGTATTGTTTTTGCAATACTACTATTGCAAATAATGGTCTTTTTAATGATATTGTATTAGTCTTCCAGGCGCATCATTCTATTGTCTATCATTTGAAAGAAATGATGTGGCTGGTATGTTCTCCACTGCGGGTATTCAAATAGTTTTATATATCTATCTATATGTGCGTGTTGAAGATCATACTGCGTTTGTTCCGGCATGTTCACTGAAGCTATCCAGCCACCATAGTCTTTTATATCCTCGTACCACTCTTCATAATAGTCGGTATCGCCACTATGAAAGTTCAACACATTCTCCGTTATAAGAATGAATTTGTAAATATCCTTTGCTATCAGTTCATCTATTACCGAGCGTTTCAGCTGCATAATATCATTTTCAACAGCATCATTCCACTCGCCTATCATTTCAATGATGGCATAGTTGAAGTCGTAGTCAACAAATAATATTTTAAGGTATAATGTACGCGAACCGAATTCATCCCATTGCGGATGGATGTAATAATTGTAAACGGTATTGCTATATTCAAATTCGCTATACTCACGACCGTAAAAGGGAGAGTGCTCATCTTCCTCGGCCATGTACAAATGCCGCCAGTTGTAATAAGGTTCTATCTCGTGCATTGGTCTCCCCTGTACAGTACTTATTTTATTTTAGTATCGCCATATTTTTCGCGCCAGGCCAGTATACCACCGGCTACATTTACTGTATTGGTAAAACCGGCTTGCTCCAGTATCATACATGCCTGCGCACTTCTTGCACCCGAGCGGCAATGAACGATTAGTTCTTCATTCTTCAGGTTTTCAATATCTTCCAGCTGAAAATTTACAATATTGCCCAACGGTAATAGTTGTGCGCCCATATTGAACTCTTCATATTCCGAAGGCTCCCTTACATCAATAACATGTAACGGTGCTCCTGAATCTAATTTCTCTTTTAATTCTTCAACAGTTATTTGTCGCATATTCTTAATTATAGCTTTATTATTTTCTTAGGTGTTGTATCGAGCCCTGCACCCTGCAAATTTACAAAATACATTCCCGGTATTAGTGCCGATATATTTATCGCTTTCGTTTCAGTGATGCCACCTTTTAACACTACACTGCCATCAATAGTAGTAATAGTATATCGTATAGGTTTATTATAATTGAAAACCTCAAAATTCAATATATCTTCTACCGGGTTGGGATATACCGCCCATTGTCTTAGTTCTGCTTTTACTTGGGGCACTTTAGTTGGTATTATAGGCCCAACTATAGGGCGTATCATTATAGCGCCACTTATGGCCGATGATTCCCAATAGCCATTCACATTAAAATAAAGGTGGTTGCCGCCTATGCGGTTAGCATCTACACCCAGGTACAGGCTGTCGCTGCCGCCTAATGCAGGTTGCATAGTGCCTATGTAAAATGTACCTGCCGATAGCGGCACGGGGTCATCAAACTTATAAACATACATATTACCCTGTGGCAGATAGCCCGGTTGTAGCAGTTCTTGCTGATAAACAAGATTATCGGTACCACCACCGAAAGCAATTTCTTTATACACGCCAACCGTAAAATATTTATATATGCCTGTAGGCACTTGCCTGCCGAAGTATATAGCTACACCTGTCAGTGTATCGGCAACGTTCAGGTGATATTCAACAGCTGTTTTTGCCGGCAGGGTTGAAAACTGATTCAGGAAATAACTTTTTTCTGCTGTGCCGTCATCATAAGCAAAAAAGTTATGGAATATCTGGTGTTGTACAATGGTATCATTGGCTTTCGATTCCAGGGCATTCACGGGGTCGAAATAATATGTATTCTCGAACGACACCCATTTATATTTTTCGACCAACGGCACTGTATTAGTATAGGCAGGCAATGTTATTTCAAACTGCACACCATTGCTTAAACTAATACTGCTTATACCACCTGTAAAAAGATCGGTATTGGTGCTTTCTTCACGGGCATGCAACTGGTAGGTGACAGGCTGTGCCGCATTGTAACCATTGTAAAGACTGGTCTTTAGTTCGGTAGCGCGCTCATCATTTTCCTTCACCAGGTATTGATGATAGGGCATGTACGTATAATCTTTCAGCAAAGACGTAGGTTGCTTCGTATAGGCCACATCATTTATCAATGTGTCATTTGCGTTTCTGTTTGAATTCATGCGTATGTAATCCACATTCCACACGTCGTCGTTCAGATTTACAGACGCTTTATTTACAAATCGGAACTTGAAATTTTCATGCAGGTAGCCTGTATCGGTCACTGCCACCACTACTTGTTTGAAAGGCTGATTAATGGTACCATCTTTCGCCCATACTTTTTTCCAGCCATGAAATTTCGTCAGGAAAAATAGCATCAGTGAGTCCTGCGTTTCCGGCGAAAAGCCATGACCTTGTGGCTGGTATAAAAAGCTTAAATAAATATTATCTGAAGGGGCATAACCACTCAGGTTAAATCTAAGCGATGTGAGGCTATCAGCCAATACCAGCGCATTGAGATTTGTCTGGTTATATGGCAGGCCGTCTTTATTGAGCGCATCGAAGGTTGCTACACCCCTGCTCACCGGGTCAATACACATGGTGTTGTTAATGAACACATGCCAGTCAGCCCATTTTGTTACGTCCGGCCTTGGCGATTCAGCCGTAAAATCTTCAAAAAACGGTAGTTTCAGCGAATCATCTGCAGTTGTTTTCATTACACTGCGCAAAGAGGTCCAGTTATCGTTTATGAGTTGCGGGTTATAGTTGAGTGGCACCAGCTGCTCTTGCGCCTGTACTTTTGCACAGACTAGTAGGAATAGTATATATAGGGTAGCATTACGCATTAATATTGGCTTTGGTCATTGTCTTCTGTAACGTTTGCCGATGGGTTTCTATTATGTTCCAATTCCTCAGGTGTCGGGTCTTGCTTTACACGCAAGTCAACTATATCACCTTCTTTTATACGGTTAGGGGTCATCAGTTCGTTCATTGCCTTCGGCATTTGGTCGTACACTATTGCCGTGGCCGAATCGGGGAATGAACCTTCCCATATAGCGGTAAACTGCAGGCCTGTGCCGTTCAGCGTGGCCATTGCCTCTTCATAGGTCATGCCTATTACATCCGGTACATTAAATTGTGTATTACCCAGTCCATCACCTATTACCAGGTCTATACGGCTGCCCTGCGGCAACATTTCACCCGGGCGTATAGGTTTGCCTTTATACAGTTGGTCTAATATGGCGCCTTTAGCTATATCGGGTTTATAGGTGGTATCACCTAAG
>CBFGNI010000054.1:0-14438 GCA_965650105.1 uncultured bacterium
CGGCGGTAACTTCAGGCAGCCACTGTTACCCGGCAATGATGGTTATCCTACCCCTAAGCGCCAATTAGCTATTACAAAAGGTATGTGCGATGCGCAACCCCTGATGTTGCCAATACTTTACCCCGGCGCTCCCGATACTGTGGGCAGCACTGTAAATATTGCCGATGGAGGGCCTTACAACAACACTGGTATCCCCGGTATTCGTTGTATCGACTTTATCTTCCCCGGTTATGGCGCATTCAATATGTATGCACGCCGTTTCTTCGAAAAACCTGCTACCAGCAGGCCTATCGATGAGGTGATAAAAGTCAATCCTACATTCTTTACCTGTTGGGTAGGTAGTAACGATGTATTGAATTATGTAACCAGTGGCGGTGGCAGTACTGGTGGTCGTTTCTCCGACCCGTTTGTATTTACCGCAGCTTATGATACTGTTTTAAGCCAGCTTACTTACCGTGGTGCTAAAGGAGTAGCTATCAATATTCCTGATGTACTTGCTACGCCATTCTGTACTACCGTACCTGAACGTGGCCTTAACCTAACAAAAAGGCAAGCAGACGACCTGAACCTTTATTATGCTAATACCGGCCTTCGCTTTGTGGAAGGCGCCAACCATTATGTAATACAGGATGGCCCAAAATTCCGCCAGATGAGAGAAGGCGAATATATTCTGCTTACTATTCCGCGCGATTCGCTTAGCTGTGCTAATTGGGGCAGTATAAAACCAATACCTGAACAATTTGTTTTAACACTTGCTGAGGCAGATTCGGTAAGGATGATGACCAATGAATTTAATACCATCATCAAAAACACGGCTACTGCAAAAAATCTTCCTACGGTTGATATGTTCAATTATATAAGAACGCTGCAAAGTGGTGTTACTTACAACGGTGTTAGCTATACTGCAACATTTGTAAGTGGTGGTGCTTTTTCTTTAGATGGTTTGCATCTTACACAAAGAGGCTATGCTCTGGCAGCAAACTATATCATTAGCACTATCAATAGCTTTTATGGTTCCAGCGTACCAATGGTAGATGCCAACAAATATAAAGGTGTTCTATTCCCATAATTATAACTGAAACTCTTAAATACTAAAGGCCCGCAATTGCGGGCCTTTTCAGTTGTTGTGGTTAATTGTTATGGTCTAACTATTTATAATCCGCCAAAGCGTATGCCTATGCTGAAAGGATGTTGGTCAAGTGCCGTTTCATGCAGTGCAGTTAGCTGGTAGCTGGCAAACAAACGAAAGTAATCATCCAGGCCAATTTCACCCGTAATGCAGGTGTTGAAATTGTTGAGGTTAAACTGGTCGTGGTTTTTATCCTTACCTCTTTCTGCCGATACTTGCTTCGTCCAGCTATCTATACGGTAGCCTGCGCTTATACCTACACCATATACCAGCCACGCTTTTTCAGCCAGTTTCGTTTTGAAGGTAGCCATCAAAGGCACGGTCAGGTAAGTAAGGCCTAATTTATTTTTAGTAAATCCTACAGAGTCCTCTAATATAACCGCAGGCTGGCTATTGTTTACATAGCTTATATTTTTGTTGAAGCGGAAATTATACATCTGTAAACCAACACCCAGCCCCAGGTATATTTTCTGCCTGTCTGTTTTCAGTACTCTCCATTTACCCATCACAGGTATTATGTTTACGTTTATCGATTTGCCCGTACGCATAGTAAACAGGTTTTCGTTTTGCATGTTGGCTGGTACCTGCAGAAAGTTTTGCGCAGCGGCCGATGTATAGTCGGTTTTATCATGCAGGCTGTTGACGCCTATATCAATCATAGCTACCTCTATGCTGAATTTTTTCTCTTGTTTCTTTTCCGATTTTTCATCACCCTCATATTTGTCAATACGTATACCATCAGTGCTGATAGTTAGTTTATCGGTTTTTTTATCTGTTTTCTCTTGTGCAAAAGCAGTACTGCTTAGTAATGTAGCCGCCAGCAATAAATAAGTGAGTTTCATATAATGGTTATGTTTTAAAGTCTTACAATTAAAAATTCTCGTTTACCAATTTTCAGGGCTACATCCGTATCCTGAATTTTTCTTCTTATGTTTTTTACCTTTTCTATTTTATTGTCAAAGGCCAGTGCTATTGCCCTTGCGCCTTCCAGTCGGTCGCGGTTGCCAATCACATCTAATAGTGTATTGTCTTTTTCGCGGATTACCGGGGTGTTATCTATTGGTTGTTGTTCTTCTTCGTTTTTTACAATTACGGGCGGTTGCTTTACTATTTGTTTTTGATGGGTTACAATTGTTTTCGGCTCTTCGCTAACCACAGGCTTTGTATCATTTTGTTGGGCTACAAATGTCTTTTGCTGTTGTGTGTTAGTTGCAGGTTGTTGCTTTTTATGTTCGGCTACCATTGCGGGCTGTTGCTTTGGTGCCGGTTTCACAACAATAGGGTCTACAGGTGTTGAATGGAACTCTTCGGTATCAGCAGGTTGTACAGGCTGCTGATCAGTAGGCTTTGTTATAGGTGTATTATTAACAATGACAGGCTCATTGGTTGTTTCGTTATTGTTGTTCCTCAAAATGAAAAATACCATCATCGCTACACAGGCCGCTGCTGCGGTATACAACCAGCGCTTATCTAAAGCAATGGTACGTTTGGCAGGCGCCTTTTTCATCAGTTGTTCCTTCCCTTTAAATACCTGCGTAGTATCAGGCATTATTCTCGCAGCAGCATATAGCTTCAGTTCTTCCTTCAGTTGCGGGTGCTCTTCCACATAAGCAAGCAGGGCTTTTTCTTCAGCTTCGTTCAGCTCCCCATCTGCATATAGCAGCATATACTCCTCGTAATTTTCCATATTCACCATAGCTACTCGTTTTTATAATATATTTTCTACACTTACCAGGTAATCCTTCAATGTTTTGCGCGCGCGGTGCAGGTATACCTTCACCTGTGTTTCCGTCAGTCCTGTTATTTGCGCTATTTCTTCATAGCGGTATCCTTCGTAGTCTTTCAGCAGTACCAGTGCTTTCTGTTGTTCGTCCAGCCTGTCCAGCGCCCGGTCAAGCACCTTTTTCAGGTCTGCCTGTCCCTGTGTTGTTGTGCCATTGTGCTCTATCTCTTCCTTATAGGTCACCCGCGATTTCTTCCGGAAATTATCAACGGATTGCCTGTATGCCACCTGGAAGAGGAAGGCTTTAGCTTTATCGGGCATTACGTCCTGCCTTTTTTGCCAAAGTACCTCAAAGCTGCCCTGAACCACATCCCTTGCGTCCTCTACATTGCCCGTACATTTGTACGAGAACCTGTAGAGGGCATCAGCCCATTGCTTTACGCAGGTATTGTAATCAGTAAGCTCCATTCAGTATATAAATCGGGGTATGCGGCAAAAAGTTACAAGAATTTTAAAAAATTTTTTCGCCGGGGAGGTGCATCATATATAATATAGGTGCACTGCGCGGGAAACATCGTACCTTTGCCGCTTACGTATCAACAAGAATGAGACAAAAACCATCAGGCGGCAGGCGCACAGATTCAGGCAAACCACCGAGAAAAGGAACCGGCAACTCAGGCCGTCCATCGGGCGACAGGAAGCCATTCAGAAGTAACGATAGAGATAACGACAGGCCTGCCCGTGATAAAAGAGATTTTGATGGCGGAGACCGCCCGAAACGCTCGTTTGGCGGCGATGATAATAAAGGTTCTTTCAGCAGCCCGAACAGGGGTGCAGCGGGTAGCGACCGTAACAAACGTCCATATTCAGGCAGGGATACAGGCGGTGCAAGCAGCGGCGATGGCGGGTATAAAAAACGTCCGTATTCGGGCAGAGATGGCGGTGGCAGCGGGTCATCTGATGGTGGCGCCCGCAGCAAACGTCCGTATTCAGGCCGCGAAGGCGACCGCCCAAGAGGCAATTTCGATGAACCTAAGCGTTCTTTCGATAAGCCACGTGGTGGCAAATCTTTCGGTGACAGCAGCGACCGCCCGAAACGTTCTTTCGATAAACCCCAAGGTGAAAGAAAATCGTTTGGCGATAATGACCGTCCAAAACGCAATTTCGATAGTGAAGACCGCCCTAAGCGTTCGTATGATAAACCGCAGGGTGACAGAAAGCCTTATGGTGACAGCGATCGTCCGAAACGCAATTTTGATAAACCGCAGGGTGACAGGAAACCTTACGGCGATAGTGACCGCCCGAAACGCAGTTTCGACAAGCCACAAGGTGAAAGAAAATCTTATGGCGATAGCAGCGACCGTCCGAAAAGGGATGCTTATGGCAAACCTATGAGCGATGGCGATCGTCCAAAACGTTCGTTCGATAAAGATGGCGGCAAGAAAAGTTTCGACAAATCTGATCGCGGTGGCAGATCTTTCGATAAGGACGACCGTCCTAAAAAAAAATTCGACAAAGAAGGTAACGAGATACACCCGTTCGATAGCCACCTGAACCGTGCCTTCAACGACCAGGGTAATAAAAAAGATAAACCGGAAAGAGAGCAGTTTGAAGATCAGTCTTTCGAAATAAAGAGTGATGATAAAATGGGCGAAGACACTTTCGATAAACCCTTCCCATTAGGTAATCGTAAAGTAAGCGGCCCTTTCCGTAAACAATACGAGAAAGAAAAGAAAGAAGGCTATAACAAGAACGAAGAAGCGTACAAAAGCAAAAGGCGCCCGGAAGCTGAGGACGAGAAGGAAATGACCCTGAACAAATACATTGCGCACAGCGGCAAATGCAGCCGTCGCGATGCAGCCGAAATGGTAAAGCAAGGTAAGGTGAAAGTGAATGGCGAACTGGCTTTAGATCCCGGTTACCGCGTACAGTCTTTCGATGTGGTAACAATAGCAGGTAAAAAACTGACCCCGAAAAGAGACAGGGTATATGTACTGCTGAACAAACCTAAAGATTATATAACAACCAACGATGACCCGGAAGGACGCAGGACCGTAATGGATCTTGTGAGCGATAATGAATTAGGCCGCTTGTTCCCGGTGGGTCGCTTGGATAGAAATACTACAGGTCTGTTGCTGATGACAAACGATGGTGATCTTGCACAAAAACTATCGCACCCTAGTTACGACATAAAGAAAGTTTATCAGGCAACGCTTGATAAGCCGCTTACCAAAGCTGATTTCGAAAAGATAGCTACCGGCTTAACGCTGGAAGATGGCGAAGTGAAAGTAGATGCCATTGCTTACCTGGATGAGAAGAATGAAATTGGCCTTGAGATACATAGCGGTCGCAACCGGATTGTAAGGCGCATATTCGAATCGCTGGGTTATACTGTAGAAAAGCTGGATCGCGTAATGTATGCGGGGCTTACCAAGAAAAACCTGCCACGTGGTAAATGGCGCCAGCTGAACGAGAAAGAAGTAATATTATTAAAACACTTTAAAGGATAGTTAGTGCTGCTCACCGCTTCCCGCATTCATGATGGTTACAAATGGCTGCTGGAAGGCACCGTTATTGAAACAGACGATAAAGGCAGCATAGTAGCAATATATCCAAAAGATACAGTAACAGGCGCTACACACTACGAAGGTGTGTTAGCGCCTGGTTTCGTTAATGCACATTGCCACCTCGAGCTTTCGCACATGAAGGGTTTGATAGCTGAGCATACAGGGCTTATCGGCTTTCTGCAACAGGTTATGTTTAAACGCAATGGCTTTACGGAAGAACAAAAAGACGAAGCCCGCAGGCAGGAGTTTGCAACTATGCTGGAGAACGGCATTGTAGCAATCGGCGATATATCGAACACCAATGATACCGTAGAGCAACGTGCAGAAGGCAAAATGCACTTCCACAGTTTTGTCGAAGCACTGGGCTTTAATGAAAACCCGCAAAAGCAATTCGATTACGCAGTAAGTGTAAAAGACAAATTTGCGGCGCAAACAAGCACATCAAAAATATTAAGGCAATCGATAGTGCCACATGCACCATACTCTGTATCGCATGTGTTATTCAGCCTGATAGATAAGCACGATAAGAATGCATTGCTATCCATACACAACCAGGAATGCCGCGATGAAGATGAATACTATTTGCTGAAACAAGGTGGCGTGCAAACCCTATTGGGAGCTCTGGGAATCAATGATGATTTCTTCAAGCCATCCGGCAAGTCATCTATCCAAACCTACCTCGATTGGTTATCACCTTCGCACCCGTTCCTGTTCATTCATAACACCTTCACAAAAGAGAACGATGTGCAGGTAGTGCAAACATTATTGCCTAACGTACATTGGTGCCTCTGCCCCAACGCAAACCTTTATATAGAAAATACACTACCCGATATTGCTATGCTGATGCGCAGCAAAGCGAACATTTGTGTAGGTACTGATAGTCTTTCCTCCAATCACCAGCTATGCATTATGTCAGAGCTGTATACCATCAAGCAAAACATGCCTGCTATTGATTGGGGAGTACTGCTAAACTGGGCTACAGCTAATGGTGCACAAGCATTGCAGATGCAGGATATAGTAGGTAGTATAGCAATTGGCAAGCAACCGGGGATATTACAAATACAAGGAATAGATAGCGACGAAAAACCTGCCGTAAAACGTATTATATAAATAAAGCCTGCAGATCCTGCAGGCTTTATTGTTTATGAGATTCGCGACTAATACTATTTAGTCATTGGTTCTTCTTTCGATAAGTTGAACTCGCGCGTTACTTCTGTTTCAGGGCCCGATACTTTGTTGCCGTCTTTATCAACCAAAGTCAGCGTTATGCTCGATTTACCCATTGGCATATTTTTCAGGAATTGTGCTTTCCAGTCGGTAACTGTAAAAGTAGTATCTACGCCATCGCCTGTTACATGTGCTTTCACTTTATAGCCATCAGCCGATAAGCTGCTATTCCATACATAGAAATCGAACAGCAGGTTTTCAGTGTCTTTGCCCAGGTAGTCGCCTTTAGGGCGGCTGTAGAATACCATTGGCGTTTTAGGCGTTTCTGTTTTTTGCAGTTTGCCATCAGTCAGCTTAAAGCTATAAACCTGTGCAGCACCTTTGCTCTTAATAGATTCGTGGTATGAGCGCGATAGGAAAACCAACAGATTATGTTCACCGTTCTTGGGCAGTACCATTTCATGCTTAGGCTCGTAGAGCGCTATGTATGGCTGATTATCCAATATAAAGTGTATGTGTTGCCCTTTGTCAGAGTTATTGCACAATTTGCCCGCGGCATCGTCGGTTTGTTTCTTCAGTTCATAGTTCTTAACGTTGAAGTTGAAGGTCACTTTTACAGAATCTGCACCTTGAGGAGCAGCTGTTACATTACCAATACTCAATTGAGCATTAGGAAATTCGGGTGATTGGCTTACCGCAGCTAGTTCCAGCGGAGCCGTTACAGTTGTTGTTGTTACCGTAGTGGTATCTGTTACTTTTTCTGTGTTTTCACCGCTATTCTGGCACGATGCCATGAATAGGGTAGCACAAAAGGCAGCAGGGATCAATGTTTTTATGTTAGCCATGGTCTCAAAATTTTAGTCAAATCTAAGGCTATTGAATTAACGGGACAAAAAGCAGATTTTCAGAAAATTTTAAGTAATTGGTATTGACATATAAATAATGGAACAACTACATTTGTTTGCTGGTAAAGCTGGGACCGCATTACTAATACATTATGTAATGCGTCAGTATTGCTATAAAAAAATTGATTTTGCATAAATGACTACCGCAGAGATACTTAAAAACGTAAGGCGGATAGAAATAAAAACAAAAGGGTTAAGCAACCATATTTTTGCAGGTGAATATCATTCCGCCTTCAAGGGCAGGGGTATGTCTTTTAGCGAGGTGCGCGAATATGCCCACGGCGATGATGTGAAAAATATCGACTGGAATGTAACTGCCCGCTTTTCACATCCCTTCGTAAAGGTATTTGAAGAAGAGCGCGAGCTTACGGTTATGCTGCTAGTTGATGTAAGTGGCAGTTCATTGTTTGGTACGCACCAACGTTCGAAAAGAGAATTGATCACAGAACTGGCAGCAGTAATAGCATTTGCAGCCATTACCAATAACGATAAAGTAGGTGTTATCTTTTTTAGCGATAAAGTAGAAAAATACATACCGCCTAAAAAAGGCCGCAGCCATGTATTACGTATTATACGCGAATTGATAACGCTGGAGCCTTCAGAAGGTTCGGGTACTACTAACATACAGGTAGCGCTAGATAGTTTTAACCATATACTCAAGAAGAAGACCATCAGTTTCCTGCTCAGCGATTTTATTAGTCACCCGTACAACCAAAGCCTGCAACTGGCAGCGCGTAAGCACGATTTTGTAGGCATACAGGTGTTCGATAAGTTCGACCGAGAACTGCCTGCAGCAGGCCTGATACAGGTGGTGGATGCAGAAACACGCCAGCAGGCATGGCTGGATACCGACGATGTAACTGTGCGCAATGCATACACGTACACATTCGATAATCACCAGAAATACTGCGTGCAAACCTTCCGTAAAAGCGGTGCATCGCTGTTGCATATCCGTACCGATCAGGATTATGTTAAATCACTACAAACTTTCTTTAAAGCCAGGTAATTTTACATGAACGAAAGCGTATCGAAATATTTTTATCTTTTCTTCATTCTGCTGTTTAGTGCAGCTACCGTACGTGCGCAGGATGCATCAGTTACCACTCGCCTCGATACTAAACGCATTACCGTTGGCGACCAGGCAAGGTTGTTCCTGGAGGTAACAAATAAAGCCGGTTCAGGCAAAGTACAGTGGGCGGAGATACCCGATACATTCAATAAACTGGAAGTTGTTGAAAAAGGCAGAATAGATACTATAGCCAAAGGCACTATGGTAACCTATAAGCAACGCCTGCTGGTTACCGGTTTCGATTCCGGTGCATATACCATACCCGCATTTGTTTTCCCCATAATACCCAATAACGGTATTGCCTATGCTGTTCGGTCCGATTCCGTACAATTATTGGTACAAACAGTAGCGGTAGATACTACCAAAGGTTTTAGGGATATTAAAGGTATTATAGCTGTAAAAGCTACATGGAAAGATTATATATGGTATATACTGGGCGCACTGGCGTTCATTATTCTTGTAATAGTGATCGTTACTTATTTCATTCGCAATAAAAAAGCGCCAAAGCCTGTTGTAGTGCCTGCAGGCCCTGTAGAAACATTGCAGGAAAAAACCTTACGCCTGCTTGCCGAACTTGATGCACAGCAGCTATGGCAGAAGGGGCAAGTGAAAGAATACTACACCGCTCTTACCGAAATATTGCGCGAATATATAGAAGCAAGGTATCGCAAACCTGCGATGGAGCTGACTACAGATGAACTATTGGCGAGTGCACGCAGGCACCATGAAATGAAAGATCATGTATCCTTGCTGTTCGATATTTTGTACAATGCCGATATGGCGAAGTTTGCCAAAGCGCAACCCTTGCCACAAGAACATGTTATGGCTATGGCCAATACCATGAAATTTGTAAACCTTACCAAACCCGAAACAGTTGCACAATAGTATATGAAAGCATTACTCGACTGGAAATATCTAAGCTTTGCGCAACCATGGTTCTTCCTGTTGTTGTTGGTAATCCCTTTCATGATATGGTGGCAATGGAAGAAGAAAAGGAACGATAGCCCCGCCTTCAGGCTTACTACGCTTATGGGCGTAAATACGCTAAAACCAGGCACGAAAGTTAAGCTGCGCCCGGTATTATTTGTACTTCGCCTGCTGGCTTTGATCTTTGTTATTACAGCACTTGCAAGGCCGCAATCAAGCAATACAACAGAATCTATAGATAGTGAAGGTATCGATATCGTTTTGTCTATCGATGTATCGGGTAGTATGCTGGCGGAAGATCTGAAGCCAAACCGTATAGAGGCCGCCAAGCGCGTAGCTATCGATTTTGTGGATCAGCGCCCTACCGACCGTATAGGCTTGGTAATATTCTCGGGCGAGAGCTTTACGCAATGTCCTATCACTATTGACCATAACGTATTGAAAGAGCAAATAAGCCAGATAAAAAGTGGCGTACTGGTAGATGGTACTGCCATAGGCATGGGCCTTGCCACGGGTGTTGACAGGTTGCGCAATGCAACCGGTAAAAGCCGTGTGCTGATACTCTTAACAGATGGTGTAAACAATACCGGTCTTATAGACCCCAGCACTGCGCTGGAGATAGCGAAAGCTTATAAGGTACGTGTATATACTATTGGTGTGGGTACGCAAGGCGAAGCGCCTTACCCGGTAAAAACACCTTTTGGTATGCAAAAGCAAATGATGCCGGTACAGATAGATGAAGCGCTGTTACGGAATATATCCAAGCAAACAGGTGGTGAATATTATAGGGCAACCGACAATAAATCGTTGGCAGATATTTATACTCGTATCAACAGGCTTGAAAAAACAAAGATCGATATCAGTACTTATAAGCAATATACTGAACTGTTTTTCCCGCTTGCACTGGCGGCATTAGTGTGCCTCTTACTTGAAATGGTTTTGCGCTATACCTACTTCAGGAGTATAACCTGATCCTGTTTAATTAAAATATCTCCTAATTTTCCTGCGACCCTGAACACTTGGTCTTTGTCAGCAGTCTTCGTTTTCCGTTTGTTGACGCTTGGGAGTATCATTGTTCTTACTAACATAAATTTACTAACTTACTGTACACAACAGTTTGGTATTAGGCGAATGTTGGACAGTACTACCCCTCAGCGAAAAATTATTCATATCGATATGGATGCGTTCTATGCATCTGTAGAGCAGCGCGATAACCCTGAATATATGGGTAAGGCCATTGCCGTAGGCGGTTCGCCGCAAGGCCGGGGGGTGGTAGCCACAGCCAGTTACGAAGCGCGTAAGTTCGGCATACGTTCTGCCATGTCTTCACGTCGTGCCTTAGAGCTTTACCCCGATATTATTTTCGTTCGCCCAAGGTTCGATGTGTACAAGGAAGTGTCCCAGCACATCCGCCGCATTTTTCAGCGATATACCGATAAGATAGAACCACTCTCGCTCGATGAGGCATTCCTCGATGTTACTAACGATAAGTTGGATATAGGCTCCGCAATCGACATTGCTAAAGAAATAAAGCAGGCTATAAAAAGCGAATTGAATCTTACCGCCTCTGCAGGTGTTTCCGTCAATAAGTTCATCGCAAAAATTGCTTCCGATATGAACAAGCCCGACGGGCTTACATTTATTGGGCCTTCGTCAGTTGAAACATTTATGGAGCAGCTGCCTGTTGAAAAATTTTATGGCGTGGGTAAAGTGACTGCCGATAAAATGAAGAGCATGGGTTTGCATACGGGGGCCGACCTTAAGAAACTATCTAACGATGAGATGGTGCAGCATTTCGGCAAAGCCGGAAGGTTCTATTTTAATATTGTGCGTGGCATCGATAACAGGGAAGTACAAACTGAACGCGAGATAAAATCGGTAGGTGCGGAAGATACCTTCCCTTACGATCTTAGCGATATAAATGAAATGAACGATGAACTGGATAAAATAGCCCAGCTTGTGTACAATCGCCTGGAGCGTTATGAATTGAAAGGCCGTACCATCACACTCAAAATAAAATACCACGATTTTAAGCTCATCACACGCAGCCAGTCATTCCTATTTCCTACTAACGATGTGCAGACTATTGCAGATACTGCGAAAATGCTATTAGGGCAAACCGACCTTACCCTTAAGAAAGTAAGGCTGCTGGGCATCACGCTCTCCAACTTTGGCGAAGCCACAGCAAAGGAGCGCCGCCGCGAAAATCCCGGTCAGCTCAGGTTGTTCGATTAATTATTTCATTGCTTCCTTCTCTTTCTGCAACTGGAAGAGCTTATCGCGCAGGCGGGCAGCTTCCATAAAGTCCAATTCCTTGGCGCTTTTTTCCATCATCTTCTTGGTTTGATTTATCAGCTTATCCAGTTGTGCTATGTTCTTATACTCCACTTCATCTTCTGCAGCCATACTTACGCCATCTTTTATAGCGTATGGGTCTTCTTCTTTGTAGCCTTTTATATCCAGCACCGAAGTCTGCTTCATGATCTCCTCTTTCGATTTGAAGACCCCCTTAGGTACTATGCCATGCGCTTCGTTGTATTTCAATTGCTTTTCACGGCGGCGGTTAGTTTCATCTATCGTGCGCTGCATGCTATCAGTCATCTTATCAGCATAGAAGATAACAAGGCCATCCACATTACGCGCGGCACGCCCCGCCATCTGCGTCAGCGAACGCTCATCGCGCAGGAAGCCTTCCTTATCAGCATCCAGTATCGCCATCAGCGATACCTCGGGCAGATCAAGCCCTTCCCTAAGCAGGTTCACACCCACCAATACATCTATATTACCTAAGCGTAAGTCGCGCAAAATCTCCACCCTTTCCAGCGTGTCAACTTCACTGTGTATATACCTCGAATTGACATTGATCCTTTTCAGGTATTTATCCAGTTCTTCGGCCATGCGTTTGGTAAGCGTGGTCACCAGCACACGGTCGCCTTTCTTTACACGGTAGTCTATCTCATCCAGCAGGTCATCTATCTGGTTAATGCTAGGCCTTATTTGTATGGGCGGGTCAAGTAGCCCCGTAGGCCTTACTACCTGCTCTGTTACTACACCCCCTGTCTGTTCCAGCTCATATTTGCCCGGCGTGGCGCTTACAAATACTACTTGGTTCAGCAGGCTTTCAAACTCATGAAAATTCAACGGCCTGTTATCCAGCGCCGATGGCAGCCTGAACCCAAAATCAACCAGGTTCAACTTGCGCGAACGGTCACCGCCATACATACCGCTTATCTGTGGTATGGTTACGTGGCTCTCATCCACGATCAGTAAAAAGTCATCGCTAAAATAATCCAGCAAACAGAAGGGTCTTGTACCGGGGTTACGCCTGTCCAGGAAACGGGAGTAGTTTTCTATACCGGGACAGAAGCCAAGTTCCTGTATCATCTCCAGGTCGTAGTTCACGCGTTCTTTTATGCGCTGTGCTTCCAGCGGTTTGTTGATGCGTTTAAAATACTCTTCCTGTGCATGCAGTTCATCCTGTATCTCGTGGATGATCTGGCTCATCAGGTTTCTAGGTGCTAAGTAGAGGTTGGCCGGGAATATCGCCGCATTTTCCATCACACCTATGCGCTTCCCCGTATCTGTTTCAAAGCTCTCTATCTCTTCCACCTCATCGCCAAAGAAGGTAATGCGGTAACCATAGTCAACATAAGGCAGATTGATATCCACCGTATCGCCATTTACACGGAAGGTACCACGGGTAAAATCCCCCTGGCTGCGCATGTATTGCGCATTCACCAGGTTGTGGAGGAAGGGGTTGCGGCCTATATTATCGCCGCGGTTAAAGCGGATGATACCATTGGCATATTCGGTAGGGTTACCCATACCATATATACAGCTCACCGATGCTACCACAATAATATCCCTCCTGCCACTCAGCAGGCTGCTCGTGGCACGCAGACGCAGCTTCTCCAGTTCCTCGTTTATCGAAAGGTCTTTCTCTATATAAGTGTTCGATGTGGGTATGTACGCCTCGGGCTGGTAATAGTCGTAGTACGATACGAAATACTCCACAGCATTGTCGGGGAAAAACTGCCTGAATTCCCCATACAGTTGCGCCACAAGTGTTTTGTTGTGCGTCAGTACAAGGGTGGGTTTTTTTACCTCTTGTATTACGTTGGCCATGGTAAAGGTCTTGCCCGAGCCGGTTACACCCAGCAGTGTCTGGAATTGTTCCCCCTCATTTATACCCTTTACCAATTCTTTTATAGCCTGTGGCTGGTCGCCGGCAGGCGGGTAGGGCCTGTTTATCTTAAACATACCTTACGAAGTTACAGAATCTCCCCAGCTCAATTTCTTAATTGTCATTTAACAATTCCATCTTCAATCATGGCACGGTTTTCATTCCACAATTTGTGTAGGGCATAAGCCTGAAATAACTATTTAAAAATTGACAAAATGAAAACATCACGCTTATTACTGATAGCCGCAGCCGGTGGCGCTATTGCCTTGCTGCTTACTACTAAAAAAGGTAAAAAAATTACTTCCGACCTGGCCGATAACGCCGGTGAATGGAAAGACGCTTTTCTGAAACTCGCTACTGAATACGGCGATAAAGTTGCTAAGTTCGGCGGCAACAAACTGCACAGCCTGAAAAACCTGGTAAGCAATGAAATAGAAGGCCTTAGCGACGAAGCCCGCGAAAAAATATCTGCAATACTTGACGAAGGCGCAAACAGCGCTAAGAAAGTAAAGAGCAAAGTAGGCAGCCAGCTTTCTTAAGCCGGGCGCTGATGTATATAAAGTTTGGAATGTTTTTTTAACAAGCCCCCGCCCTGTAAGGCGGGGATTTCTTTTGCCAATATGTGGCGGCACAATATTCGCATGTTTCTTGTAGCAACAATATTCTACACAGCATGTTAGTCACACAAATAGCATGGCTCCTTATATTGGCTATACCCATAGCCTGCATCGCCTGGACGGTGACCCACGAAGAGGTCTTCCGCGAGGT